>NZ_CAWNIB010000110.1:0-29254 GCF_963874405.1 Vibrio sp. V08_P9A1T1 | reverse complement strand
TGCTTGTGTTGATCGTCAAGGAGAGCTGATCGTAAAAATATATTCGGATGAGTAACTTACGTGCCTAATAACTGAATCATTTATTAAGTTATATTTTTATGACATTTTCGTGTTTAAAAAAGGACTGCAAGGAAAAGGATTCGGTGCTAGAATCCTTTTTTAACTAGCAATCAGACTTGGAAAGATGGGAAATAACGTAGTCGTTCTAGGCACCCAATGGGGTGACGAAGGCAAAGGTAAAATCGTAGACCTTTTAACTGAAGATGCAAAATACGTGGTTCGCTACCAAGGCGGCCATAATGCGGGCCACACTTTGGTCATTGACGGTGAAAAAACCGTTCTTCATTTAATTCCATCCGGCATTCTTCGCAATAAAGTGAAATGCATCATCGGTAACGGTGTTGTGCTTTCACCTGACGCACTAATCAATGAAATGAAGCCTCTAGAAGAGCGTGGTATTCCAGTCCGCGAACGTCTTTTCATTTCTGAAGCTTGCCCACTTATTCTTCCTTACCACATTGCGCTTGACCAAGCTCGTGAAACGGCTCGTGGTAAAAAAGCAATTGGTACGACAGGTCGTGGTATCGGTCCTGCTTATGAAGACAAAGTGGCTCGTCGTGGTTTACGCGTTGGTGACTTGTTCGATATGGCTTCATTTGCAGAAAAGCTAAAAGAAGTGATGGAGTTCCATAACTTCCAACTTGAGCATTTCTACAAAGCTGAACCAGTAAGCTACGAATCCGTACTTAAGCAAGCACAAGGCTATGCTGATTTGCTGACTTCGATGGTGATCGACGTGACCGATGAACTTGATGCAGCGCGTAAGCGTGGCGACAAAATCATGTTCGAAGGTGCGCAAGGTACTATGCTTGACATCGACCACGGTACTTACCCATACGTAACCTCTTCTAACACGACTGCTGGTGGTGTTGCTGCTGGTTCTGGTTTCGGCCCTCGTCATCTAGGCTATATTCTAGGTATCGCGAAAGCTTACTGTACTCGCGTAGGTGCAGGTCCATTCCCAACCGAATTGGATGATGAAATCGGTAATCACCTAGGCACTAAAGGCCATGAGTTTGGTGCAACAACAGGCCGTAAGCGCCGTTGTGGTTGGTTTGATGCGGTAGCGATGCGTCGCGCCATTCAAATTAACTCAGTCACAGGCTTCTGCTTGACTAAACTTGATGTACTTGATGGTCTAGAAGAGCTAAAAATCTGTACGGGTTACCAAATGCCAGATGGCTCAATTGCTCAAGTATCACCAATGGCAGCTGACGCTTTTGAGACGGTAACACCTATTTACGAAACCATGCCAGGTTGGTCTGAAAATACTTTCGGTGCTAAATCAATTGATGCCCTGCCACAAGCGGCGCTTGATTACATCAAACGTATTGAAGAGTTGACTGGTGTACCTGTTGATATCGTTTCTACAGGTCCAGATCGTAACGAAACCATTATCAAGGTTCACCCATTTTCAGTTTAATGGTTGATTGATAAACGTTTTTAAAACCGGCTTTCAGAGCCGGTTTTTTTATACCTGTATTGATGATATTTTGTCCTTGGTGTGGCAATAAATGGCCGAATAACGGCAAATTTTGTCTAAAGAGTTTGCCGCACTGGTCGATAAAGTTATCAAGCCCAGCCCTAGATGAAACTGAGGCTATAATTTTAAGGCTATCGATAGACATAAAGAGTGCAGGTATGAAGCTACGAACGGTAGCAGCTTCATTGTTTTTAGCGCTGACCTCATCCTTGAGTCATGCCAACGTGGCGGAAGTGGGTGAGCCAGTCCCTATTTACACCGAAGCTGAACTAATCAAGTTAATTGAGCAAAATAAACATTTAGAGCAAGTCAAGGCCGACAACTGCCAATTGGTAGAAGATATTGTTGCGCGTGCTACTCGCATCAGCCTGCCTTCCTACGAGTTTTTGTATGGAGATATGCTAGCGTGGGGGGTCTGTGTAGATCAAGATGTCGAACTTGGCTTGTACTATATGGAAAATGCAGCTCATCAAGGTTTACCCGCTGCGTTAGAGCAGCTTGGGCGTTATTATTCGCGTGGTACTTTAGTACAGCAGGATAAAGAGCGAGCTATTCCCTATCTGCGTGAAGCCGCTGCGATGGGCAATATTAATGCTCGTATCCATCTAGCTGAGCTTTTGCTGCGTGATTATGGCAGCCCGCTTGATTATGAAGATGCTTATCGCTGGCTCTATAATTCGGTGACTATCGATCAAAGAATACATTCTCGGATCTCTATGCTCCGGCAGGGGTTAGAGCAGCGAATGCCACAAAATGTGGTTGCGCGAGCCAAGCGCAGAGATACGTTTTGGTAGCCTTCATTATTGCTTTTCTTATTTCGCCCACACGGTTGGGCGAAGTCATTTCTACGCTTTTCCTCTAACGCATTAGCCTATAATAATCAATACGCTGCTGTAGCTTCTGCCGTGAGTCAGTTATACTCTGGCTATCTCTCCTTGCTTTAGCAGGTCTGCCTATGTCTGAAATTATCAATAACGATCCTTTTGCGGATCGAGAATCTAGCAATTACGAAAATCCAATTCCAAGCCGAGAATTCATCCTCGAATTTCTAACCGAAGCCAATGTACCGATGAATCGTAATGATCTTTTTGAGGCATTGGGTTTGTCTGGTGAAGAGCAATACGAAGGGCTACGCCGTCGTTTGCGTGCGATGGAGCGAGATGGCCAATTGGTATTTACTCGTCGCCAATGCTATGCATTGCCAGAAAAACTGGAAATGATCAAAGGTCACGTAATCGGACATAAAGATGGTCATGGGTGGGTTCGTCCTGATGGCAGCGTTGGCAAAGATAACGATGTTTTGCTACCTCATCACCAAATGCGTACCATTATTCATGGCGACTACGTGCTGGTACAACCGACAGGCACGGATAAAAGAGGCCGTAAAGAAGGGCGTTTGGTCCGAGTTTTGGAAGAACGTAAAACCCAACTTGTTGGGCGTTTCTTCCTCGAAAATGGCTACTCTTATGTCGTGCCCGATGATTCACGCATCACTCAAGACATCTTGATCCCTAATGAGCACAAAGGCGGAGCTCGCATGGGGAACGTGGTGGTGATTGAAATTACCGATCGTGGTGCCAGAGCAAGAGGAATGACAGGCAGGGTTGTTGAAGTACTTGGGGAAAATATGGCTCCCGGTATGGAGACACAAATAGCGATTCGCACTCACCAGATCCCTCATGAGTGGCCGCAAGAAGTATTAAAGCAAGTCGAAAACCTGAGAGAAGAAGTTCCAGAAGAGGCGAAGCAAGGGCGCGTGGATTTGCGTCAATTACCTTTAGTGACTATTGATGGTGAAGACGCGCGTGACTTTGATGATGCGGTGTATTGCGAAGCCAAAAAAGGTGGTGGCTGGCGTCTCTGGGTTGCGATTGCTGACGTAAGTTATTATGTGCGCCCCGACACGGCTCTTGATAAAGAAGCGATCAACCGTGGTAACTCAGTTTACTTCCCATCGCAAGTCGTCCCTATGCTACCGGAAGTACTGTCGAACGGTCTTTGTTCACTTAATCCACAAGTCGACCGTCTATGCATGGTGTGCGAGATGACAGTCTCTGCAACGGGCAAAATTTCGGGTTACAAACATTACGAAGCCGTGATGAACTCTCATGCCCGTTTAACTTACAACAAAGTACACGCCATTCTTGAAGGGGATGAAGAGCTACGCGAACGTTATCAAGCCGTGGTTCCTCATCTTGAAGAACTCTATTCGATGTATAAGGTGCTAAAAGCAGCGCGTGATGAGCGTGGCGGTATTGAATTTGAAACGATTGAAACTAAGTTTATTTTTAATGCTGAGCGTAAAATCGACAGCATTGAACCTGTTGTCCGTAATGATGCGCACAAAATAATCGAAGAGTGCATGATCCTCGCTAATATTGCTTCAGCATCGCTGGTGGAAAAAGCGAAAGAGCCCGCTCTGTACCGTATCCATGAATCACCGGGAGAAGAGCGTTTGACCGGCTTTAGGGATTTCTTAGGCGAGCTTGGCTTGAACTTAGCGGGTGGGCTAGAGCCTTCACCAACCGATTACGCTAACTTAATGAAACAGATTGGTGAGCGCCAAGACAAAGAGTTGATCCAAACCATGTTACTGCGTTCCATGAAGCAGGCTGTGTATAACGCGGATAACTGTGGTCACTTTGGTTTAGCGCTCAAACGCTATGCGCACTTTACTTCACCTATTCGTCGCTACCCTGATCTCCTATTGCACCGCGCAATTAAATATTTGATTGCCAAAGAATCGGGCAATCACACCGACCGTTGGACAACCACAGGTGGTTATCACTACTCTTTTGATGACATGGACTTCTATGGTCAGCAATGTTCAATGACAGAACGCCGTGCTGATGATGCGACGCGTGAAGTATCTGATTGGCTCAAGTGTGAATACATGCAAGATCATGTAGGCGAAGAGCTTGATGGAGTCATAGCCAACGTGACAGGTTTCGGTTTCTTCGTTCGTTTAACTGAGTTGCACATTGATGGATTGGTCCATATTTCAACGCTAGCGAATGACTACTATCAATTTGATCCCGTAGGACAACGATTGATTGGCGAAAGTTTTGGCAACATCTATCGCTTAGGTGACGCCGTTAAAGTCAAAGTGTTATCCGTCAACTTGGATGATCGTCAAATTGACTTTGAAATCGTGGGCACTAGCCGTAAGCTGCGCGGAGAAGGCAAGACAGCGAAGAAACGTGCAACGGATGCACGAGAGAAAGCACGTGGCAAGAAGGTGACGTCAAGTAAAGGAAAGGCAACTCCTTTAGTTGAAGCGACTAAACGCCCAGATGAAAAAAGTAGTGAAGGCTCAAAACCTGAACGAAAAAAAAGCAAAACAACAAAAGCACGCAAAAAGAAACCCGCGGCCAAAGCAAATAAAGCGCGTGCTAGTAAATAACGATCAATGGGTAAATCATGAGTAACGAATGTATTTATGGTATTCACGCGGTCAGCGCTGTACTTGAAAAAGATCCAGCGCGATTGATAGAAGCGTTTGTACTAAAAGGGCGACAAGATGATCGCCTGCTTCCACTGTTAAATGAACTGCAACATTGCGGTGTCTCTATTCAACAGATGGGACGTAAAACATTGGATGACAAGGCTCAAGGGGCGAATCATCAGGGCATCATTGCTCGTGTAAAACCAGCAAAACAGCTTAATGAGCATGATTTAGAAGCAATCATCGCACAGCATGAACAACCGCTATTACTTGTTTTGGATGGTGTTACCGATCCGCATAATCTCGGCGCATGCTTACGTAACGCCGATGCTGCCGGGGTCGCTGCAGTGATCGTACCAAAAGATAAGTCAGCACCAATGACGGCAACGGTCAGCAAAGTCGCTTGTGGCGCTGCTGAAACTGTGCCTTTAGTACGAGTGACGAATCTTGCACGTACCATGCGCGCCCTTCAAGAACAAGGCGTATGGTTTGTTGGCACTGCCGGTGAGGCGACGCATGACATTTACCAAGCCAAACTGACAGGGCCCCTTGCGATTGTTATGGGCGCTGAAGGGGATGGTATGCGCCGCTTAACGCGCGAAACCTGCGATGATCTGATCAAAATACCGATGGCGGGCACCGTTTCTAGCCTAAACGTATCAGTAGCGGCTGGGATCTGTCTGTTTGAAGCAGTGAGACAGCGCCAAGCTGTATAATTGTGCAACAGGGATAAAAGGATAGGGTAGTGAGTGCTCACCTCATCTTTCTATCCCTTCTATTACTTCCTCAGTGAAAGAAGAAATAGATAGTTTATAAGTTTAATTTCTACACAGCGCTTGCATGTGTAATGGTGATCTGTATAATGCACCGCACTGGTTAAATCCAGTTGTGAACCAATGAGCAGTGAGGAGTAAACTGACCTAGCTGTTAGTTTAGTAACGTATACTCAGCTTATGTTCGCAGTTAATACAATTAGCTCTGTTGCGTTTAGTAATAGATTAAAGTTAATCGAAAATTAACTGACAATGTGCCTAATTTTGGCACTACGGTTTCACATAAATCAATCGGCATTCTCTCGTTTTAACGAGTTTGAGTGGCGATATTGTTTGTGTAATTTTTAATTATTGGAGCTCTGTCTCATGCAGAACCAACGTATCCGTATCCGCCTAAAAGCGTTCGATTACAAACTAATCGATGCTTCTACAGCGGAAATCGTTGAAACAGCTAAGCGTACCGGCGCACAGGTTCGTGGTCCTATTCCACTTCCTACTCGTAAAGAGCGTTTCACTGTTCTTATCTCTCCACACGTCAACAAAGATGCTCGTGATCAGTACGAAATTCGTACTCACAAACGTCTAATCGACATCGTTGAGCCAACAGATAAAACTGTTGATGCACTGATGCGCCTAGATCTAGCTGCTGGCGTTGACGTACAAATCAGCCTAGGTTAAGGGAGATTAGAAGAATGATTGGTCTAGTCGGACGTAAAGTGGGTATGACCCGCGTATTTACTGAAGAAGGCGTTTCTATCCCAGTAACTGTTGTTGAGGTTGAAGCAAACCGTATTTCTCAAGTGAAAACTCTTGAGACTGACGGCTATGCAGCAATCCAGGTAACTACTGGTACTAAGAAAGCCAACCGTGTAACTAAACCAGAAGCTGGTCACTTTGCGAAAGCAGGTGTAGAAGCTGGTCGCGGTCTTTGGGAATTCCGTTTAGAAAACGGCGAAGAGTTTGAAGTTGGCACTGAGCTAAATGTAGAACTTTTCAACGAAGTTAAAAAAGTAGACGTTACTGGTACATCTAAAGGTAAAGGTTTCCAAGGTGCTGTTAAGCGCTGGAATTTCCGTACCCAAGATATGACTCACGGTAACTCTTTGTCTCACCGTGCACCGGGTTCAATTGGCCAATGTCAAACTCCAGGTCGCGTGTTCAAAGGCAAAAAAATGGCAGGTCACATGGGTGCTGAGCGTGTAACGACTCAAAACCTAGAGATCGTACGTGTTGACGCTGAGCGCAATCTGCTTCTTATTAAAGGTGCAGTACCAGGTGCAACTGGCGCTAACGTGATCGTCAAACCAGCTATTAAAGCATAACGTCTAGGAGTAAGTAATGGAATTGATGGTTAAAGGTGCTAACGCACTAACTGTTTCCGAAACTACTTTCGGACGTGAGTTCAACGAAGCCCTTGTACATCAAGTAGTTGTTGCGTATGCAGCAGGTGCTCGTCAAGGTACTCGTGCTCAAAAGACACGTTCAGAAGTTTCTGGCGGTGGCGCTAAGCCATGGCGTCAAAAAGGTACTGGCCGTGCACGTGCTGGTACAATTCGTAGCCCAATCTGGCGTACAGGTGGTGTTACTTTTGCTGCGAAACCACAAGATCACAGCCAAAAAGTAAACAAAAAAATGTACCGTGGTGCTATGAAGAGCATTCTTTCTGAACTAGTTCGTCAAGAGCGTTTAATCGTTGTTGATAACTTCTCAGTAGAAGCACCAAAAACTAAAGAGCTATTAGCTAAGCTTAAAGAACTTGAGCTTAACGATGTACTCATCGTTACTGGCGAAGTAGACGAGAATCTATTCTTAGCTGCTCGCAACCTATATAAAGTTGACGCACGTGACGTAGCGGGTCTTGACCCAGTTAGCCTAATTGCGTTTGACAAGGTTCTAATGACTGCAGAAGCAGTTAAGCAAGTTGAGGAGATGCTGGCATGATCAGTGAAGAGCGTCTACTAAAAGTTCTACGTGCACCGCACATCTCTGAAAAAGCAACTATGACTGCTGAGAAAGCGAACACTATCGTTTTCAAAGTAGCAAAAGATGCAACTAAGAAAGAGATCAAAGCAGCTGTAGAAAAGCTATTTGAAGTTGAAGTTAAGTCTGTAAATACTCTTATCACTAAGGGTAAGACCAAACGTCAAGGTCTACGCCAAGGTCGCCGCAGCGACGTTAAAAAAGCGTATGTGACTTTGAAAGAAGGTCAAGATCTTGACTTTGTTGGCGGCGCGGAATAACAGGAGTAGTTGAATAATGGCTATTGTTAAATGTAAGCCGACTTCCCCTGGTCGTCGTCACGTCGTTAAAGTTGTTAACGCTGACCTACACAAGGGTAAGCCATACGCACCTCTTCTAGAGAAAAACTCTAAGAATGGTGGTCGTAACAACAACGGTCGTATCACAGTACGTCATATCGGTGGTGGTCATAAGCAACACTATCGTTTGGTTGACTTCAAACGTACTAAAGATGGCATCCCAGCGAAAGTTGAGCGTCTAGAATACGATCCAAACCGTAGCGCAAATATCGCTCTAGTTCTGTACGCAGACGGCGAGCGTCGTTACATTATCGCACCTAAAGGTGTTCAAGCTGGTGATACAATCCAGTCTGGTGTTGATGCGCCAATTAAAGCAGGTAACACTCTGCCAATGCGCAACATCCCAGTGGGTTCTACTATTCACTGTGTTGAACTTAAGCCTGGTAAAGGTGCACAGCTAGCTCGTTCGGCTGGTGCATATGCTCAACTTGTCGCTCGCGACGGTACTTATGCAACTATCCGCCTACGTTCTGGTGAAATGCGCAAAGTACTTTCTGAAGGCCGTGCAACAATCGGTGAAGTTGGTAACTCTGAGCACATGCTACGTGAACTAGGTAAAGCTGGTGCTTCACGCTGGCGCGGCGTACGTCCAACTGTACGTGGTGTAGTAATGAACCCGGTTGACCACCCACACGGTGGTGGTGAAGGCCGCACTTCTGGTGGTCGTCACCCAGTATCTCCTTGGGGTATGCCTACTAAGGGCTTCAAGACTCGTAGCAACAAACGCACCGACAAGTACATCGTACGTCGTCGTAATAAGTAATCTATATAAGAGGATAAGCCATGCCACGTTCTCTCAAGAAAGGTCCATTTATTGACCTACACTTGCTGAAGAAGGTAGAGAAAGCGGTGGAAAGCGGAGACAAAAAGCCTATTAAGACTTGGTCCCGTCGTTCAATGATCATTCCATCAATGATTGGTTTGACCATCGCTGTCCATAATGGTCGTCAGCACGTTCCAGTATTTGTCACTGATGAAATGATCGGTCACAAACTGGGCGAATTCGCACCAACTCGTACTTACCGTGGTCACGCTGCGGATAAGAAAGCTAAGAAGCGCTAAGGAGTAAATGATGGAAGCTATTGCTAAACATAACTTTGCTCGCATTTCTCCTCAGAAAGCTCGCTTAGTTGCAGATCTAATCCGTGGTAAATCTGTGGATCAGGCTCTTGAAATCCTAACTTTCAGCAACAAAAAAGCGGCTGTATTAGTTAAGAAAGTTCTAGAGTCAGCTATCGCTAACGCAGAACACAACGAAGGTGCAGATATCGACGATCTTAATGTCGCTAAAATCTTCGTAGATGAGGGCCCGGTCATGAAGCGTATTATGCCTCGTGCAAAAGGCCGTGCGGATCGTATCTTGAAGCGTTCAAGCCACATCACTGTTGTTGTAGCAGACCGCTAAGAGACTAGGAGAGTAAGCAATGGGTCAGAAAGTACATCCTAATGGTATTCGTCTTGGCATCGTTAAGCCTTGGAATGCTACATGGTTTGCTAACACCAAAGATTTCGCTGACAACCTAGACGGCGACTTCAAGGTACGTCAGTTCCTTACTAAGGAACTTTCAAAAGCGTCTCTATCACGCATCGTTATCGAGCGTCCTGCTAAGAGCATTCGTGTGACTATCCACACTGCTCGCCCAGGCGTTGTTATCGGTAAGAAAGGTGAAGACGTTGAGAAGCTACGCGCAGCTGTAGCTAAAATTGCAGGTGTACCAGCGCAAATTAACATCGCTGAAGTACGTAAGCCTGAGCTAGACGGCCAATTAGTGGCTGATAGCATCGCGTCTCAACTAGAGCGTCGCGTTATGTTCCGTCGTGCTATGAAGCGTGCGGTACAAAATGCTATGCGTCTAGGCGCTAAAGGTATCAAAGTGGAAGTAAGCGGTCGTCTTGGCGGCGCTGAAATTGCACGTTCTGAGTGGTACCGTGAAGGCCGTGTGCCTCTACACACTCTACGTGCTGACATTGATTACGCAACTTCTTCGGCTCACACTCAATACGGTGTGATCGGCGTTAAAGTTTGGATCTTCAAGGGTGAAATCCTTGGTGGTATGCCAGCTGCAAACGCTGTTGAGCCAAAGGCTGACAAGCCTAAGAAGCAGCGTAAAGGCCGTAAGTAAGGAGTCGACTGATGCTACAACCTAAACGCACTAAGTTCCGTAAGGTTCATACTGGTCGCAACCGCGGTCTAGCTAAAGGTACTGACGTAAGCTTCGGTACATTTGGTCTTAAAGCCGTTGGACGTGGTCGTCTAACTGCTCGTCAGATCGAAGCGGCACGTCGTGCAATGACACGTCACGTTAAGCGTCAAGGTAAAATCTGGATCCGTGTGTTCCCAGATAAGCCAATCACTGAAAAACCACTAGAAGTTCGTCAAGGTAAGGGTAAAGGTAACGTTGAGTACTGGGTAGCCCAAATCCAACCTGGTAAGGTTATGTACGAAATGGACGGTGTACCTGAAGAATTGGCACGTGAAGCGTTCCGCCTAGCGGCTCGTAAACTGCCATTCAAAACTACATTCGTAATTAAACAGGTGATGTGATGAAAGCACTAGATCTACGCGCAAAAAGCGCTGAAGAGCTTAACGCTGAGCTACTGAATTTGCTACGTGAACAGTTCAACTTGCGCATGCAAGCTGCAACTGGTCAACTACAGCAAACTCATACTTTGAAAGCTGTACGCCGTGATATCGCACGCGTTAAAACTGTTTTGACTGAGAAGGCAGGCGAATAATGAGCGACAAAATTCGTACTCAACTAGGTCGTGTTATTAGTGACAAGATGGATAAATCTATCACTGTTGCTATCGAGCGCATGGTGAAACACCCAATTTACGGTAAATTCGTAAAGCGTACGACTAAAGTACACGCACATGACGAAAACAACGAGTGTGGCCTAGGCGATACCGTTGAGATTCGTGAGTGTCGTCCTCTGTCTAAGACTAAGTCTTGGACATTGGTTAAAGTTATAGAAAAAGCGAAGATGTAATCATCGTTATTCTATGATTTTAAACGGCTCCAAAGTTTTTTTGGAGCCGTTTATTTTTTGTCTACCCAATCTTAGGAAAGGGTGGTACAATTCGCGTCCCTTTTAAAGAGGCAGCCCGACCCGAGAGGGTCTAGTTTTAATATTTAGCGGAGCACTAACAATGATCCAAATGCAAAGTACACTTGATGCAGCTGATAACTCAGGCGCGCGCAAGGTAATGTGTATTAAGGTTCTGGGTGGCTCTCACCGCCGTTATGCACATATCGGTGACATCATCAAAGTTACAGTGAAGGAAGCAATTCCTCGCGGTAAAGTTAAAAAAGGTGATGTACTGAAGGCGGTGGTAGTTCGCACCCGTAAAGGCGTACGTCGTCCAGACGGTTCTGTCATTCGCTTCGACCGTAATGCTTGCGTATTGTTGAACAATAATACAGAGCAACCTATCGGTACACGTATCTTTGGTCCAGTGACTCGTGAACTTCGCAATGCGAAATTTATGAAAATCGTGTCACTAGCACCTGAAGTTCTGTAAGGAGCGGCACACATGGCAGCTAAAATCCGTCGTAATGACGAAGTAATCGTTCTTGCTGGTAAAGATAAAGGCAAGAAAGGTAAAGTAACTAAGGTTCTCGTAACTGGTAAAGTTATCGTTGAAGGTATCAACCTTGTTAAGAAACACCAAAAGCCGGTTCCGGCTCTAGGTCAACAAGGTGGCATCGTTGAACAAGAAGCAGCTATTGATGCTTCTAACGTTGCAATCTTTAACGCAGCAACTGGTAAAGCGGACCGTATCGGTTTCCGTTTTGAAGACGGCAAAAAAGTTCGTTTCTTCAAATCTAACGGTGAAATCGTTTCTAACTAATTAGAAGTAATTTGGAGTTCTACTATGGCGAAACTGCATGATTACTACAAGTCGTCTGTAGTGACTGAACTGACCAAACAGTTCGGTTACACAAGCGTCATGCAAGTCCCTAGGATTGATAAAATCACCCTAAACATGGGCGTTGGTGAAGCTATCAACGATAAGAAACTATTAGAAAATGCAGCAGCTGATATGGCTACGATCTCTGGTCAAAAGCCACTGATCACTAAAGCTCGTAAATCTGTTGCAGGTTTCAAAATTCGTGAAGGCTACCCAATTGGTTGTAAAGTAACCTTGCGTGGCGAACGTATGTGGGATTTTTTAGAGCGTTTAATCTCTATTGCACTTCCACGTGTACGTGACTTCCGTGGTGTTAGCGCTAAGTCTTTTGACGGACGCGGTAACTACAGCATGGGCGTTCGCGAGCAAATCATCTTCCCAGAAATCGACTACGATAAAGTCGATCGTGTACGCGGTCTTGATATCACTATCACGACTTCTGCTGGTACCGATGAGGAAGGCCGTGCTCTGCTGGCTGCCTTTAACTTCCCATTCCGTAAGTAAGGTGAAGGGTTACTGTTATGGCTAAACAATCAATGAAAGCACGTGAAGTAAAACGTGCAAAGCTAGTAGCTAAGTTCGCAGAAAAGCGTGCAATGCTAAAAGCTACCATCAGCGATGTAAACGCATCTGAAGAAGATCGTTGGAACGCAGTTCTTAAACTGCAAGCTCTTCCACGTGATTCAAGTGCTTCACGTCAGCGCAACCGTTGCAACCAAACTGGTCGTCCACACGGTTTCCTACGTAAGTTCGGTCTAAGCCGCATCAAAGTTCGCGAAGCTTGCATGAAAGGCGAGATTCCTGGACTTCGTAAGGCTAGCTGGTAATTGCCACTTAATCATTTGGAGTAAATCTTATGAGCATGCAAGATCCGATTTCGGATATGCTGACCCGCATTCGTAACGGTCAGGCAGCAAATAAAGTTGCTGTAAAAATGCCTTCTTCAAAGCTTAAAGTTGCAATTGCTGCACTGCTAAAAGCTGAAGGTTATATCGCAGATTTCGCTGTTGAAGGCGAAGTAAAACCTGAGCTAGAAGTTACTCTTAAGTACTTCCAAGCTAAACCAGTAATCGAGCAAATCCAACGTGTTTCACGTCCTGGTCTACGCGTTTATAAGAAAAAAGACGCGTTACCAACAGTGATGGGCGGTATGGGTGTTGCTGTGGTGTCCACTTCCAAGGGTCTGATGTCTGACCGTGCTGCTCGCAAAGCAGGTCTTGGCGGTGAAATCATTTGCTACGTAGCGTAAGGAGTAGGATATGTCTCGTGTTGCTAAAGCACCTGTCGCTATTCCAGCTGGCGTAGAGGTGAAACTAAACGGCCAAGAAATCACTGTAAAAGGTGGTAAAGGTGAGCTGACTCGCGTCCTGAATAAAGGCGTAGTTATTGCACAGGAAGAAAACAACCTTACTTTCGGTCCTCGTGAAGGTGTTGCTAACGCTTGGGCACAAGCAGGTACTGCTCGTGCACTAGTAAACAACATGGTTGTTGGTGTTACTGCAGGCTTTACTAAGAAGCTTGTTCTTAAAGGTGTTGGTTACCGTGCTGCTATTAAAGGCAACTCAGTAAGTCTTACTTTAGGCTTCTCACACCCTGTAGAGCATGAACTACCAGCGGGTATCAATGCTGAATGTCCTAGCCAAACTGAAATTGTCCTAACTGGTTGCGATAAGCAAGTAGTGGGTCAAGTTGCGGCTGACATCCGTTCTTACCGTGAGCCAGAACCTTATAAAGGTAAAGGCGTCCGTTACGCAGATGAAAATGTGCGTAGTAAAGAAGCTAAGAAGAAGTAAGGTAACACTATGGATAAGAAAGCATCTCGCATCCGTCGTGCTACACGCGCACGTCGTAAGATTGCTGAACTGGGTGCAACTCGCCTAGTAGTACACCGTACTCCTCGTCACGTGTACGCTCAGGTTATCGCATCAAACGGCTCTGAGGTTATCGCAGCAGCTTCTACTGTAGAAAAAGCGATCCGTGAGCTAGTTAAGAACACCGGTAACGTAGACGCAGCTAAAGCGGTAGGTAAAGCTATTGCAGAACGCGCTCTTGAAAAAGGCGTATCAGCTGTTGCGTTTGATCGTTCTGGTTTCCAATACCACGGTCGAGTAGCGGCGCTAGCAGAATCTGCTCGCGAAGCTGGTCTGAAATTCTAAGGTAGGGTTGGAAGATGGCTAAAGAACAACAACAAGCTAGTGATTTGCAAGAAAAATTAATCGCAGTTAACCGTGTTTCTAAAACGGTTAAAGGTGGTCGAATCATGAGCTTTACTGCACTAACTGTAGTTGGTGACGGTAATGGTCGCGTAGGTTTCGGATACGGCAAAGCTCGTGAAGTACCTGCAGCGATTCAAAAAGCAATGGAAAAAGCGCGTCGTAACATGGTTACTATCGCTCTTAACGAAGGCACTCTTCACCACGCGGTGAAAGGTCGTCACTCGGGCTCTAAAGTTTACATGCAGCCAGCTGCAGAAGGTACAGGTGTTATTGCCGGTGGTGCGATGCGTGCTGTACTAGAAGTTGCCGGTGTACATAACGTACTTGCGAAAGCGTACGGTTCTACTAACCCAATCAACGTTGTTCGTGCAACAGTTGCTGGTCTAGTAGATGTGAAGTCACCAGAAATGGTTGCAGCTAAACGTGGTCTCACTGTTGAAGCGATTTCGGAGTAAGCACCATGGCAACTATTAAAGTAACTCAAACTAAAAGCTCAATTGGTCGTCTACCAAAGCACAAAGCTACTTTGCGTGGTCTAGGCCTTCGTCGTATCAACCATACAGTAGAACTTGAAGATACACCGTGTGTACGCGGTATGATCAACAAGGTTTACTACATGGTTAAAGTTGAGGAGTAATCAGAATGCGTTTGAATACTCTATCACCGGCTGCTGGTTCTAAGCACGCTCCTAAGCGTCTAGGCCGTGGTATCGGTTCTGGCCTTGGTAAAACAGGTGGCCGCGGTCACAAAGGTCAAAAGTCACGTTCTGGCGGTACAGTTCGTCCAGGTTTTGAAGGCGGTCAAATGCCTCTAAAACAACGTCTACCTAAATTCGGTTTCACTTCTCGTAAGAGCCTAGTGTCTGCTGAAATTCGTCTAGCTGAGCTAGCGAAAGTTACGGGTGACGTGGTCGATCTAAACAGCTTGAAAGCAGCTAACCTAATCACTAAGAACATCGAAAATGTTAAAGTTGTTCTTTCTGGTGAGATTAGCAAAGCAGTGACTGTGAAAGGTCTTCGCGTGACTAAAGGCGCTAAAGCTGCAATCGAAGCTGCAGGCGGTAAAATCGAGGAATAATCTCGAGGAACGAGGTACAGATGGCTAAGAAACCAGGACAAGATTTTCGTAGTGCTCAGAGCGGCTTAAGTGAGCTAAAGTCGCGCTTATTATTCGTAATTGGTGCACTTTTAGTATTCCGAGCCGGTTCTTTTGTGCCGATTCCTGGTATTGACGCAGCTGTACTTGCCGATTTGTTCGAACAGCAAAAAGGTACCATCGTTGAAATGTTTAACATGTTCTCCGGTGGTGCTCTTTCGCGTGCATCTATCTTAGCATTGGGCATCATGCCGTATATTTCGGCGTCAATTGTTGTCCAATTGCTAACTGTAGTTCATCCAGCGTTAGCCGAACTCAAGAAAGAGGGTGAGGCAGGGCGTCGTAAGATTAGCCAATATACGCGTTATGGCACGCTTGTACTTGCAATATTCCAAGCTATTGGTATCGCAACAGGCTTACCAAACATGGTCAACAATCTGGTTGTTATCGACCAAACCATGTTTACCCTGATTGCTACCGTGAGTTTAGTAACTGGCACCATGTTCTTAATGTGGTTAGGTGAACAAATTACTGAGCGTGGAATAGGAAATGGTATTTCCATTTTGATTTTTGCAGGTATTGTTGCTGGATTGCCTTCGGCAATCGGACAAACGATTGAGCAAGCGCGTCAAGGTGAATTGCATGTGCTTCTTCTGTTGTTAATTGCGGTACTTTCTTTTGCTGTAATTTATTTCGTTGTTTTCATGGAGCGTGGTCAGCGTCGTATTGTCGTTAACTATGCAAAGCGTCAACAAGGTCGTAAAGTGTTTGCAGCGCAAAGTACTCACTTGCCATTGAAAATTAATATGGCGGGTGTAATACCTGCAATTTTTGCATCGAGTATTATTTTGTTCCCAGGAACATTAGCTCAGTGGTTTGGTCAAAATGGTGAGAGCAGCACATTCGGTTGGTTAACTGATGTGTCTTTGGCTCTTAGCCCTGGTCAACCTCTGTACGTTATGCTTTATGCAGCAGCGATTATTTTCTTCTGTTTCTTTTACACAGCGTTGGTGTTTAACCCTCGTGAAACAGCGGATAACTTGAAGAAGTCCGGTGCGTTCGTACCCGGCATCCGCCCAGGTGAGCAGACAGCGAGATACATTGATAAAGTAATGACCAGACTAACCTTAGCGGGTGCTCTCTACATTACCTTTATCTGTCTGATTCCCGAGTTCATGATGGTCGCGTGGAACGTACGTTTCTACTTCGGCGGCACATCACTACTTATCGTAGTGGTTGTGATTATGGACTTTATGGCACAGGTACAGACTCATATGATGTCCCAACAGTATGATTCTGTGTTGAAAAAAGCAAATCTGAAGGGCTACGGCCGTTAATTCAGATTTCACTTACGGAGTTTAGCAATGAAAGTTCGTGCTTCCGTTAAAAAAATCTGTCGTAACTGTAAAGTAATCAAGCGTAACGGCGTCGTTCGCGTGATTTGCAGTGAGCCAAAGCACAAGCAGCGCCAAGGCTAATTAGCAGAAATTTTTACTTGAAATATAAAGGTCGGTCGAGTATATTCCTCGGCCTACCTTTTGTGTGCAAAAGAAGTAGTATGCCGCAGCGTATCCTCGACGGGCTTTGCTGCGGATAATTTCTTATATAAGTACTAGGAGTGAATAGTGGCCCGTATAGCAGGCATTAACATTCCTGATCAGAAGCATGCTGTAATTGCATTAACTGCAATCTACGGCATCGGCAAGACCCGTTCGAAAGCTATCTTAGCTGATTTGGGTATTGCTGAAAGTGTTAAGATCAGTGAACTAACTGAAGAGCAGATCGATCTACTGCGTGATGGTGTAGCTAAATACACTGTAGAGGGTGATCTTCGTCGTGAAGTTTCCATGAACATCAAGCGTCTTATGGACCTTGGCTGTTACCGTGGTCTTCGTCATCGTCGCAGTCTACCACTACGTGGACAGCGTACTAAAACCAACGCTCGTACCCGTAAGGGTCCGCGTAAACCGATCAAGAAATAGTCGGAAGGGTATAGAGTACAATGGCAAAACAACCAACTCGCGCACGTAAGCGTGTACGCAAGCAAGTTGCTGATGGCGTAGCGCACATCCATGCATCTTTCAATAACACAATCGTAACTATCACAGACCGTCAAGGTAATGCTCTAGCTTGGGCAACTGCTGGTGGTTCTGGTTTCCGCGGTTCTCGTAAGTCTACTCCGTTCGCTGCACAGGTTGCTGCTGAGCGTTGTGCTGAAATGGCTAAAGAATACGGCCTTAAGAACCTAGAGGTTATGGTTAAGGGTCCAGGTCCAGGTCGTGAATCAACTGTTCGCGCACTGAACGCTGCTGGTTTCCGTATCACTAACATTGTTGATGCGACACCAATCCCTCATAACGGTTGTCGTCCACCTAAGAAACGCCGCGTATAACGTTTCTAGGAAGATTGGAGAAAGATCATGGCAAGATATTTGGGTCCTAAGCTGAAGCTTAGCCGCCGCGAAGGTACTGACTTGTTCCTTAAGTCAGGCATTCGTGCGATTGATACCAAGTGTAAAATTGACAACGCACCAGGTGTACACGGCGCTCGTCGCGGTCGTCTATCTGAGTACGGTGTTCAGCTTCGTGAGAAGCAAAAAGTTCGTCGTATTTATGGCGTTCTAGAAAAACAATTCCGTAACTACTACAAAGAAGCTGCACGTCTTAAAGGCAATACTGGTGAAAACCTACTTCAGCTTCTTGAAGGTCGTCTTGATAACGTAGTTTACCGCATGGGCTTTGGCGCTACTCGCGCAGAAGCACGTCAGCTAGTAAGCCACAAAGCTATCCTAGTTAACGGTAAAGTTGTAAACGTTCCTTCTTTCAATGTTGCGGTTAACGACGTTGTTGCAATCCGTGAGAAAGCTAAAAAGCAATCTCGCATTAAAGCAGCTCTAGAAGTTGCTGAACAACGCGAAAAACCAACTTGGATTGAAGTAGATGGCGGCCAAATGGAAGGTACATTCAAGCGTATGCCTGAGCGTTCTGACCTGTCAGCTGACATCAACGAACAATTGATCGTCGAGCTTTACTCTAAGTAAGGTTAAACTAAAGAGAGGACACAATGCAGGGTTCTGTAACAGAATTTCTTAAGCCACGTCTTGTTGATATCGAACAGATTAGCACGACACACGCAAAAGTAACTCTTGAGCCGTTAGAGCGTGGTTTCGGCCATACTCTGGGTAATGCACTTCGCCGTATTCTTCTATCTTCAATGCCAGGTTGTGCTGTAACTGAAGTGGAGATTGAAGGCGTACTACACGAGTACAGCACCAAAGAAGGCATTCAAGAAGATATCCTTGAGATCCTTCTGAACCTAAAAGGTTTGGCTGTTCGCGTTGCCGAAGGCAAAGATGAAGTGTTCATTACGCTGAACAAATCAGGCTCGGGCCCTGTTGTTGCAGGTGACATCACCCATGATGGTGATGTAGAGATCACTAACCCTGAGCACGTGATTTGTCATCTAACGGATGACAACGCTGAGATCGCTATGCGTATCAAAGTAGAACGTGGTCGTGGTTATGTTCCAGCTTCAGCTCGTATCCATACTGAAGAAGATGAGCGTCCAATCGGTCGTCTACTTGTAGATGCTACTTACAGCCCAGTAGACAAAATTGCCTACTCTGTGGAAGCCGCTCGCGTAGAACAACGTACTGATTTAGATAAGCTCGTTATCGATATGGAAACGAACGGTACTCTAGAACCTGAGGAAGCAATCCGTCGTGCAGCAACTATTCTTGCTGAACAATTGGATGCGTTCGTAGATCTTCGTGATGTACGTGTACCTGAGGAGAAGGAAGAGAAGCCAGAATTCGATCCAATCCTACTGCGTCCTGTAGACGATCTTGAACTAACAGTTCGCTCTGCTAACTGTTTGAAAGCAGAAGCGATTCACTACATCGGTGATCTAGTACAGCGCACTGAGGTTGAGCTACTTAAAACGCCAAACCTTGGTAAGAAATCTCTTACAGAGATTAAAGACGTGCTTGCATCACGTGGTCTATCTTTGGGCATGCGCCTAGAGAACTGGCCGCCAGCGTCTATCGCTGAAGATTAATCGATACTAGTTAGAAGGATTAGGTCATGCGCCATCGTAAGAGTGGTCGTCAACTCAACCGCAACAGCAGTCATCGCAAAGCGATGTTCAGCAACATGGCTAGCTCTCTAGTACGTCATGAAGTTATCAAGACTACTTTGCCAAAAGCAAAAGAGCTACGTCGCGTCGTTGAGCCTTTGATTACACTAGCTAAGACTGACAGTGTTGCAAACCGTCGTCTAGCATTTGCTCGCACTCGTGATAACGAAGTTGTGGCAAAACTATTTAACGAACTAGGTCCACGTTTTGCAGCTCGCCAAGGCGGCTACACACGTATCCTAAAGTGCGGTTTCCGTACTGGTGATAAAGCTCCAATGGCATACATTGAGCTTGTCGATCGCCCAGAAGTAGCTGTAGAAGCTGCTGCTGAGTAATCAGTTCGTATAATTAAAAAAGCCGAGTAGTAATACTCGGCTTTTTTGTATGCGTAGATTTTATCTTTGAACACGGGCTAACCAGATAAGTATGCGTAGTGTCGTTTTTGATAGATGCTAAGTAAGAAATACTAATAAAAAAAGGTCAGCGAATGCCAACCTTCTCACTATCAATTCTATTTATAGAATATCGAGTAGCTCTACTTCAAATACTAGAGCTGCAAAAGGAGGAATTGCAGCGCCAGCGCCACGCTCACCATAGGCAAGATCTTGTGGAATATAGAGTTTCCATTTTGAACCCACAGGCATCAGTTGTAGTGCTTCTACCCAACCTTTGATTACACCTGTTACTGGGAATTCAGCTGGTTGACCGCGAGATACAGAGCTATCAAATACTGTACCATCAGTCAATTCACCGTGGTAATGAACACGTACTTGCTTGTCAGATGTCGGGATATCCCCCGTACCTTCTGTAAGAATTTCGTACTGTAGACCAGATTCAAGCACGGTCACTTCAGGGCGTAGTGCGTTATCTGTTAAGAATACTTCACCGTCGGCGGCGGCTGCTTTGGCAGCTTCTTGGCGTAGAGATTCTGCACGCATGTGCAACTCTTGCAGTGCATTATTGATTTCATCAATTTCAATTGATGGCATGTCGCCTACTAATGCGGTTGCGATACCTGCGGCGATGGCGTCAACGTTAAGTCCTTCTAGACCACTACCCGCAAGTTGTTGGCCCATTTGTAGACCGATACCGTAGCTTGCTTTTTGCTCTACAGTGTCAAATTTTACTTCAGACATAAACAGTCACTCTTTTTATGTAAATAAACAAGTGCCAAAGGATATCAGTTTCAAGCATGGGATGAAATGCTAATGGGAAATATCCAATATTGAACCTTCAGGTTGTGACAAATCGCAGATCCCAAAGAAAAATGTTCAAGATTGTGTCAACGTTTACGTTATCGCCACCTTGGCTCTATACTGATCCCTCTTGAGTTTTTATACTGTAGCTCGACAGAAAAGGAGACGGGTTAAGATGAATCGTCGTCACAAGAAGAAACCGCAAACTGATTATTTAGCGTTTATCCAACAGAAGTGGCATGCATTCGATTGGCGTGGCCTTATTTTACGTGTTCGCACAGTTTGGCTAGCGCTGCCTAAGCTTCACCAGCGCGCTTTATTAGCGATCGTTCCAGTAGTGTGTTTGCTCATTATTATTCCTTTTCCTGAGCGAACAGAGCAGGCCGCTCTACCGAAAAGTAGTGAGCGTGTGGAAATCAGCATTAATACGGTTGGGTTGAGTGAACAAAAAATGCCTCAACAAACCGACCGTAAATCTGAGTTCTGGCGAGAGTACACGGTTAAAAACGGGGACACTTTGTCGCAGGTTTTTCGGGCAAATGATTTACCGATGTCTGATCTTAATGCCTTAGTCAAAATTGAAGGCAGTGACAAACCGCTCAGCCAAATTACCCAAGGCCAATTAGTTCGTTTCAAACTCGCGGCTGATGGGCAACTCGATATCCTGCAACTTGAGAAAAACGATCAATCAGTGATGTTTTTCAGGCGCTCAGATGGCGGATTTGGCCGTAGTAAATAACACGCTTTGATCAAGAGGGTTATTTACTTGCTGAGCTGCATGTCGATATGCGGGATATCATCTTCTAGATACATCGTCGACGTTTGTTGAAAACCATAACTTTGATAGAAGCTAGCAAGATAGTGCTGTGCACCAATTTCAATATCTTGATTGGGCCACAGCTTCTGGCATTCGGCTAATGCTTGCTGCATTAATTGGTGTCCAAGGCCATTTCCTCTCGCTTCTTTTTGGGTTGCAATGCGACCAATGCTGACACTTGGATAGCTAATCCCCGCAGGGAGTAAGCGCGCGCAGGCAACAATCTGCTGATCCTGTTCACCAATTAAATGAAAAACACCCGGCTGAATATCCTTATTATCCAATTCAGGGTAAGGACAGGTTTGTTCGACCACAAAGACATCGACGCGCAGTTTAAGTAGCGCATAAAGTTGATGAGTGGTTAATTGTGAGAATGAAAGACAGTGCCAAGTAATCATCGTAGTGCCCCTTTAAAAATGGATGTCGTTACTCTATCAAGCTTAAGTGCATGATTCATTAACAAAGGTTAAGAGTGAGCTACAAACTTGATGAATGATAAATAAAGATTCACTAGCCACACGAGGTTAAATAACGATAATAGACGTTTAATTTTCGTCTAACGAAAGGACGGTCTCTTGAGTAATCTCTCTTTTTCAACGGTAAATCTACAACCAGAACTTCTTTCTAACCTCGATACTTTGGGATACACCAAGATGACGCCGATTCAGGCGTTAAGCTTGCCAACCATTTTGGCGGGTAAGGATGTGATTGGCCAAGGAAAAACAGGCTCAGGAAAAACAGCAGCGTTTGGTTTAGGCGTATTATCTAACCTCAACGTTAAGCGTTTTCGCGTTCAAGCTTTGGTGCTATGCCCAACGCGGGAGTTAGCCGATCAAGTCGCAACGGATATTCGCACACTCGGCCGCGCCATTCATAATATTAAAGTGCTCACCTTGTGTGGCGGCATGCCAATGGGGCCACAAATTGGTTCGTTAGAGCACGGTGCACATATTTTGGTTGGTACTCCGGGGCGTATTCTTGACCATTTAGACAAAGGTCGTATCGATCTCTCTGAACTCAATACGTTAGTGCTTGATGAAGCGGATCGAATGCTCGAAATGGGTTTCCAAGAAGCGCTGGATGCGATCATCAATGAAACGCCAACCAGCCGTCAAACATTGCTGTTTAGTGCTACGTTCCCAAATCAAATCAAACAAATTGCGCAGCGGATTATGCGTGAGCCTGAAATGGTCAAAGTTGAATCCACCCATGATACGTCCAGCATTCAGCAATATTTTTATAAAGTAGAGGGTACAGAGGCGCGTGATCGCGCGTTAGAACTACTGCTTTTACACCATCAGCCTGAATCTGCCGTGGTGTTCTGTAATACAAAGAAAGAAGTACAAAGTGTTGCTGAAGATCTACATCACAAGGGCTTTAGTGTGGTGGAACTGCATGGTGATTTAGAGCAGCGTGACCGTGACCAAGCTTTGGTGCAGTTTGCTAATAAAAGTATCTCCATTTTAGTTGCAACCGATGTGGCGGCACGTGGCCTTGATGTCGATAACTTAGATGCGGTATTTAACTTTGAGTTATCACGTGATCCTGAAGTGCACGTACACCGCATTGGGCGTACTGGCCGAGCGGGCAGTAAAGGTTTAGCCTTTAGCTTCTTCAGTGACAGTGAAATGCACCGAGTGGCGATGATTGATGAATATATGGATATGCCCATCGAACCTGCTAAATTGCCTGATGCCAGTGCGCTAAACAACGCGCCTTATCAAGCTAATATGGTCACTATCCAGATTGATGGCGGTAAAAAGCAGAAAGTACGCCCGGGAGATATTCTAGGGGCGTTGACCAGTAACGACGGTATTGACGGTCAATATGTCGGTAAAATTAACATGTTACCGATGCGCAGCTACGTTGCAGTCCATAAATCGGTGGCGAAAAAAGCACTGAAGAAAATGGAAAGCGGTAAGATGAAAGGACGCCAATTTAGAGCACGCCTTCTAAAATAAGCCCCTTCATTTAGAATTAAAGCCAGCGAACAACTCGCTGGCTTTTGCGTTTATGAGGGCTTTGAACTGAAAGGTGTCGAATTCAAATAAGCGCTGGCCTGCTCCTTACCCATGTATTTTGCCAGTGTATGCAGCGGAACTTGTTTCAAGTTCACCACAATTAAGCCATCTAATGCATTGTTAAACGCGGGGTCGACATTAAAACAGACGAGCTTGCCATTCATCCCTAAATATTGGCGCAGTAATACAGGAAGGCCCTTGCCATTTTCCATTTTTGCTAACACTTTCGACAGCAGAGAAATGCTTGCCAAAGAGGAGAGCAAGTTGGTTTGCCAAAATGTGTTCCCATTGCTCCGTAGTGGAGTGGAAGGTGAAACCAAGGTTGCCTTTTCATGATCATAATGATGAATAGAGAGTGTGGCGGCCATTAATTGTCGCGCGGTGTGGCTGTAATCGTTGCTAATGCTTACTGGGCCAAACAAGTGCGTGTATTGTGGATGACGCGCGACAAACGCAGCAATACCTTTCCACAGCATTAACAGTGAGTTGAGGTTGCGCTGGTATTTCGAGGAAACCACCGAGCGGCCTAGCTCAATACTGGTATCTAGTGTGTTGATGAAGGCTTCATCATACTGAAATAAGCTACGGGAATAGAGCCCTGCTAACCCTTGCTTCGCTATCAGTTCATCCACTAACCCCAATCGATAAGCTCCAACAATTTGACGGTCTTTCTTGTGCCAAACAAAGAGCTGGTAGTAATGGCGATCATACTCATCAAGATCACAAGCTAAGCCGCTTCCTTCACCTACGGCGCGAAAACTCTCTTCACGAATTCGACCAATCTCTTGCAGTATGTGGGGTAACTGCTCGCTTGCGGCGCAATAGACAATCCAATCACCTTGCTCTAAGAGCTTGCTTTCGCTTGGCAGCGCGGCGAGATCTTGCTCAAGCTTCTCTACAATAAGCGCATCAATAATAGGAAGGGGCGATGTTACTAATTCTGGTGAGGATGGCGTTGCGGAAGGTGTTGTACTCATTAAATAGGTATTGAGACGCAGATAATGAACAATGTCTCGTTCCTGTTCAAATGCTTTCACTTCAGAATAGGGGATGGGATTGCCGATGGAAATCTCAATGTTGTGCGCCTGCTTATTCAGTAGCTCGCGGCCGAGCAATGCCGTTCGCAGTAGTGGATGAATTCGCCCCGCTTGATAAAACAGAGTGCTATTTTTACCATTAATAAAGATCGGGACGGTGGTGGCTTGGGCGCGTTTAACAAATTTGGCGACGGATTGACTCCATTCGATATCCGACAGTGTTTGCGATCCTTTGGGGTAAGTAGATACCTCACCAGCGGGGAAGATAATCAATAAGCCACCTTGAGCCAAATGAAGGTTCGCATCTCGAATGGCTTGCGCATTGGTGCTGCGAGCACTTTTGCTATTGAACACATCGACACCGATAAAGAGTTCACTAATTTCAGGCAGGCGCTTTAGCAACTGATTCGCCAGCACTTTAATATCGGTGCGTACTGAACCAATTAAATCGGCTAATATCACCCCTTCAATTGCGCCCAGCGGGTGGTTAGCGACGATCACCACCGGCCCTGTTTGTGGAATATTATCGATGCTGCCTAAAGCAAGGCGATATTCGATGTTGAGTGCTGCTAGCGTGTAGCGCATAAACTCAAAGCAAGAGGGTTTGGCAGGACGCTGCTGATACAGTTTATCCAGTGTTGCAAGCCCAGAGGCCCATTCAACAATTGATTCTGCGACGCCAAATGGGGTGTGTCGTGGTAAACGAAAAGGACTGGCTAGCATATAATTACACTCCTTTATTCAGCCACTGGTGCAATAAACCATCACCGTTTTTGAGATCACGCCGCACCAAAAAAGCCGCACACAACCAAACAAGACAAGCCATCGCAAATAGCAGGCCGCTATCATTGCCGACCACTTCTCCTACTTGGTTAAACTCTGGCATCACAATGCCAAGAGGCGTAAATAAATGAAAGAAAATCGCACCACTCATAATGCCGACGCTCATCAGTGCACCAAGGCCATGCCAGCGGCTAAACAGCAAAATAGAGGCTATCAGTTCAGCCGTTCCGATTAAATATCCGCCATACACAGCAAACCAACCGAGGCCAGACCATGCACCTAAGGTGCCAAAAATATAGTTGGTTTCGTAAGAGCCGGAAAACTTAAAGACAAGCGATTGAATAAAAACAAACGCAATCAAGAGTGAGGGAAGATGTTGGCTAGCTTTAAACGTCATGGTGTGGCTCCTACTACTTAATTAAATTGGGCCAATTTTTATCGGCCTGTTGGATGTGCACCGCTTGGTTGGCATCCCATAATGTTTTGATCTTTTTGTCGTAATTGAGATAGAGCTTGCCGTCGACAATCGCCCATTGATTGGGATCTCCCGGAGCAAAATCGTTCTTTTCAGAGACGGCCCAAGCGCAGTAGCCGCCATACTGCGGCGCATATTGGTTAGGGTTATTCAGAAACAGTTCAAGGTTCTCTTTTGAAGAAAAATACCACTGCGCATTTTTATAAAGGGTCGAAAAATCGGAGGAGCCTTTTACTGGCTCTCCTTTGGTGAAGTAGGCGACGGTGTCATAGCCACTCAGCGCTTTATTGCTCAGAAAGCTGGTGTAAATTTCATCCTCAGCGAGGCTCACGCTGCTGACAAACAGCAGTAATAGTCCTAGTAAACGTTTCATTGTTGATTCCTCATAAATTGGCGACCCAAGGCGTGGTTTTGTCGATCTCATCGCGCTGCTGGTGGAGTGATGTCTCACTGAGCTGTAAGCAAGGTGAACCTGAGATATAGGTCATATACTGCTGCTGTTGTGTGACGCGTAAATAGGTAAAGCTAACGGTGTGCGCATCTTGACGATGCATACAGGGTGCCCAATGTGGATGGGTGACATGGTGGTGGGCGTGAAACTTTAGGCGCTGTTGCACACTATCTTCCTCGGCGATTAAAGCTTGATAGAGCTGCGAGCGGTAGTGTTGCACCTGTTCTAAATCGACACTGGATGAAAATAGAGGCGATTGCGTCACCGCGATTTGGCTCTGTTCACCATTCCACGCCAGAGCCATTACATTGCCTTGTACATCAGTTAAATCAGGGTCGAAAGCAAGCAAAGTGAATGGTGCAAATTGCTGAAGGTTGAGCTGTGCAAACGCTTGGATAACCTTCTCCACACTGATTTGACTGGATAAATGCTTAAGCAATTGACCGCGGCTCACTAAGCGTTCGGCATCGGCTCCTTGGGGGATTTTACCTTGGTAATTATTGAGCAAGCACAAAGCCAAACCGCATTCATTAAGGCTGATCCAACTGCCTCCACCGGCAGGATCAATCGGCATCAACACTTCAACACCAGCTTGCGTGTATTGTTTAGGCGGCAACGCTAATGGGCGGTTTTTTTGTTCATCACGGTTAAAAAACAGATGATAGCCGTGTTTGTCGAGTAACCAAGAAACTGAGCACATGTTATTGCCCCCGAATGAAGGAGGCCGTGGCTGGCGCTAAGCCGAAAGCGGCATCGGTTTCTACATGCAGCAAATGAGCGACCACTTTAGCCATCGCAAAATGGTGCTGTGCATGCAAAGTGGCGAAGCTTAACTCTCGCTCCCATGTTGATGAGAGAGAGCACACTTGCGTTTCCTGCAATGAGGTTTCAACAAGTACCGTAACGGATTTTTGGAGTGAGGCCGAGCACTGCGTTAACCATTGAATTAAATACTCAATTTCGGCCAAGGCCGCAGCGCGGGACGTCTCAACGAGGTGGCCCCGACGGCGTTGGTTGTAATCAATAGTGCTAGTTGAGTTAGCCAGCGCATGAAACAGATCCAACCAATGACGAAAATGTTGCCCCACTGAACTGGCGACAATTGGCGTGGCTAAGTGGGTGTAGTGCCTATCTTCTAACTGTTCGAGAAACTGGTGCGCTTGTTCCAGTGTTTCAATGCCGCCTTGGATCACGGGGGCATGATTAGGCTGCGATGCGCTTTGTTGTGAACTTGTGGTGATTGCAAACATATTTCTATCCCTATGATTGTTCTTATGGATAAGGTTAATCCGTGCTTGGATAGTGTTCGGTTAAGGCCTTTTCTTTGCGCCAAGCGTTCAGCAGTTCAGCCATTTTGGGTGTTTGATGGCCTAACTTTCGCTGTTGCGCGCCAATGTCGAATAAGATTCGGTACTGTCTGAGTAAGGTTGAGAAGATCTCACGCAGCGGTGTTTCTCTATCCCAAATATGAGCGGCTTCACTGCTTGCGCCATTGATTTCCAAAATCGTGAACTGTTCTCCAGCCATCAATTGGTGAATATTGGCAAACTTGATATCGAGCCGCCCATAGTGAAACCCGTCAACATTGTTAAAAATCTCATCTAACTTGTTGGTGAGAGCGAGTGTGATATAGCGGTTACCATTGCGGAAAATCGATCCGCGACTATGGCTGCCCGCAAAGGCGAGTTGAAACTCCTGCCCTGCTTCAAGAACCCAATCGAGCTTCTCAAGGTGGCGAGGAAAATAGAGATGAGGGAGTTGCCCTGCGCGTGGGCAGCGTTCAATTAACTGCTTTAAAGTGTGAATGCCATCCCCAGTGACAAACGGGGCATACTTAAGTGTGATGGAAATAATGTTGCCTTGAGCCTCACCGGGATAGCGCACATAAAATACGCCAGCTTCAGCCTGATACGGCGCTTTTTGTTGCAGTAAAAAACGGGCATTAATCGGAAATGATTGAATGTAGTCACTCAGTTGCTGTTCATTTTGCAGCAGTTTGACGCCAACGCCGCGGCAGCCTAAATCTGGTTTAGCGACAAGAGGGAAATCCAACGATGCTTGTTGCATTGCAGACAGAGCCTGTGCTGTTTGCTGCTGAGCGGTTTGATGGCTTTTCGTTCGGGTGATAAAGGGCGATATCCACTGCTGAGCGTATTCACCGGCTAGATTAAGAATGTCGTGTTTTGACTCTCCAACCATGCCGCTGAGCTTGATGCCGGGGTTTGCAATTAAGGGTAAGCCCCAGTTGCCATAACGCAGCCCTTGCAGCAGGCTTTGAATCACCACCGGAGTGTAGAAAAACCAACTGGGCAGAAATTCATAAGGAGAAATGCTGCGTTTGGTGTCTTGCTCTAAAAGCGGCATACCCGCGTTGATTTTGCCATGTGCAATGCAAGGCATTTCTAATTTGGCGTTCATGACAATCCTTTAGAAAATGATTTGTTGAGAAGACGATTGGTGAGCATTAATAGCCCAATCGCGATAGGAATAATGATCCATTGATAATGAGAGGACTGTTGCCAAACCTGACTCCCTAGGTAATAAAGCGTTGAAAAAACGATCAGTGTCCACAGTGCTGTGGCCGTCAGTACGGAGCACAGAAATAGCGCCAACGGAATAGAAAAAAAGCCGCTCAAAGTAAAGCCCACCGTTCTTAGGCCGGGGACAAAGCGAATAATAAACAGATTTAAAAAAGTATGATGGTGCAGCTTGCGACGGACGGTTCGAAAATGTTTATTGGTCAGCGCTTGATAACGAAGCGGACGAACGCGTTGTGCCACTTGGCCTAAGTAATACAAACCGAGATCGCCACTGACAATGCCGACAAAAATGGCCAACAACGCCAAGCCGGGGGGCATGAGATTTTGCAAAGCCAGTGTGGCGGCGGTGACAATAGCGACATCCTCTAACAAATAGGAAAGCAAAATTACGCCGATGAATAGTAAAGTCAGTGAATGACTTTCGGCTGTTAGAAAGGTTTGAATGTCGATAGCAAGCGCCACACTTCCTCCTTAGCAAATTATGATCAAGTATAGAAT
>NZ_CAWNIB010000109.1:0-5928 GCF_963874405.1 Vibrio sp. V08_P9A1T1 | reverse complement strand
GTTATGAGAGTGTATGAGAAAATGATCAACACATCATTCTTTCTATTTTTTAACATTTAGAGTTTTAAACTGGTTTTTCACCGATATTATAAATTAATGTAGCGTTTTTTGCTTTGCCCTTGCGAAGTCTTGAGTGTTTCGTCATTATTCGCCCTTAATTTTTAGATTTAGATGCGGTTTCAACCTCATCAACAATGCATACACAACATTTATCAAATAATAATTAAGGGTTATCTGTGAAGCAGACGTTAAAACTAACAGATATTATCGCGGTCGGCTTTATGCTTTTCGCGTTTTTCTTGGGTGCTGGTAACATCATCTTTCCGCCAATCGCTGGCCAACTTGCTGGAGAGCATTTACTGCCAGCCATGACTGGCTTCCTCATTACCGCTGTCGGTTTACCATTGATGACGATTATTGCGATTGCTGTCGCGGGTGGTTCTTGGGAGCATTTAACCAAAGATCTGCCTAAACAAGCTGCAACTATCATGGCAGTGATGATCTTTATCATCATTGGTCCTGCCTTTGCAGCACCGCGTACCGGCCTTGTGGCGTATGAAATGGCAGTGAAACCATTTTTCATTGATGCGCAACAATCGCATTTGACACTATTTTCGATTCTCTTTTTTGTCGTTGCGATGTTTTTTGCCTGGTCTCAAGGTCGGCTCATTGACATCATTGGTAAAGTGCTAACTCCTGCTCTATTTGTTGGATTAATTATTTTAGCCGTTGCGGTTTTTGTTGACCCGCAAGGTGAGATGGTGACTGCACAAGGCGAATACCTGACTCAGCCGTTGACGAAAGGTTTCCTTGAAGGCTACAACACCATGGATACGTTTGGCGCACTGATGTTTGGGATGTTAATTGTCGATGCACTGCGTAGCAAAGGCATTACTGAGCGCGCGGCAACCACAAAGTATTTAATCAGCGCGGCGTGCATTGCGGCGGTTGGTTTAGCTTTTGTCTATATTTCACTGTTTTATCTTGGTGCGACAAGCTCTGTGGTCGCTTTTGGTGCAGAAAATGGCGGTGCGGTGCTTAGCCAATATGTGCAAGCGCTGTTTGGCCCTTATGGGCAGATCGTGCTTTCTGTCATCGTGCTACTAGCCTGCCTAACCACGGCAATTGGTTTGATTTCAGCATGTTCAGATTACTTTTGCACATTGACTCCAATTGCGTATAAATCTTGGGTGATCATTATTGGTGTTGCTTGCGCTATCGTGGCAAACGTTGGTTTATCGCAATTGATCACGCTTTCTATCCCCGCACTGTATGCGCTTTATCCAGTCGCGATTGCCTTGATTATGTTGACCTTCTTGAGAGGGAAACTACCAAACCCAGCAGTGGCATACCGTGTAGTGCTACTTGTCTCTTTTCTTTTTGCGTTGATCGACGCGGCAAAAGTGGCTGGCGTTGATGTGTCTGCGTTCAATATGCTGCCACTGTTTGAGGTCGGCATGGGGTGGTTACTTCCGACACTCGCTGCGATGATTTGCATGTTCTTTATTGCAACTACCGTTCAACAAAGTGTGGTTAAAGAAGCGGCATAATCGCGTTTTTACCCGTAAGCATTAAAGAGGCTGAACACGATTGTTCAGCCTCTTTTTTTAGGCGTGCGCCAGCTTTTATTCCAAGAGATCAAACGAATTTTTCCTGTATCTTCGTCACATTTTTAAGTAGAATTCTTCGGTTAAATTCTACTCATAAATGTTGAGCAAACATGTTTGAAATCAATCCTATTAAAAACCGTCTTCAGGATGTGTCAGAGCGCACAAATATCCTGAGGGGGTATCTTTGACTACGACGCTAAGAAAGAGCGTTTAGAAGAAGTGAATGCAGAACTCGAGCAACCCAACGTCTGGACCGAACCTGAGCGTGCACAAGCGCTAGGTAAAGAACGCGCTTCGCTCGAAGCCATTGTCGATACCATTGATCAGTTAGATCAAGGTGTGGATGATGTGGAAGGACTACTGGAACTGGCTATTGAAGCAGAAGACCAAGAAACCTTCGATGAAATTGGCCCTGAACTGGATGAGCTGGAAACTAAGCTTGAACAGCTTGAGTTTCGCCGTATGTTCTCTGGCGATCACGATTCTTCAGATTGCTATATTGATCTGCAGTCTGGTTCGGGCGGCACCGAGGCTCAAGACTGGACATCAATCCTGCTACGCATGTATTTACGTTGGGCAGAAGCGAAAGGCTTTAAGACTGAAGTGATTGAAGTGTCTGAAGGTGATGTTGCTGGCCTAAAAGGCGCAACCGTGCGCATTATCGGTGATTACGCTTATGGCTGGTTACGCACCGAAACTGGCGTACACCGCTTGGTTCGTAAATCCCCATTTGATTCGAGTGGCCGCCGCCATACCTCTTTTGCCTCTGCGTTTATCTATCCTGAGATTGATGAAAATATTGCTATCGACATCAACCCAGCCGATCTTCGTATCGATGTTTATCGCGCTTCGGGAGCGGGTGGTCAGCACGTTAACACCACCGAATCGGCGGTGCGTATTACGCACATTCCAACCAATACCGTTGTTCAATGCCAAAACGATCGTTCGCAGCATAAAAACAAAGACCAAGCGATGAAACAATTGCGTGCAAAACTGTTTGAACTTGAGTTACAAAAGCAGAACGCAGAAAAGCAAGCCAATGAAGATGCGAAATCTGACATTGGCTGGGGAAGCCAAATCCGATCTTATGTATTGGATGACTCCCGAATCAAAGATTTACGCACTGGCGTTGAAAACCGTAATACCCAAGCGGTATTAGATGGTGATTTAGACAAATTTATTGAAGCAAGCCTGAAATCAGGCCTTTAATGCTTTTTTACCGACATATAAGGTACATGTAAAATGACTGATGCTGTTCAAAACGAAATGAATCAAGAGCAAATTGCGCAAGAAGAGAACAAACTCATCGCAGAGCGTCGCAGCAAGCTGGATCACATCCGTAAGAGCTGTAAAGCAAATGGCCACCCAAATGACTTTCGTCGTGACAGCCTTGCGGGCGATCTTCAACAGCAATTCGGTGAAAAGAGCAAAGAAGAGTTAGAAGCCTTAAACCATGTTGTGGCGATTGCAGGTCGTATCATGGCGAAACGTGGCCCTTTCCTTGTTATTCAAGAAACCTCTGGTCGTATTCAAGCTTATGCTTCAAAAGAGGTTCAAACTGAGCTGAAGGAAAAATACCAAGGTCTAGACATTGGTGACATCATCGGCGTGAAAGGTGCGTTGCACAAATCTGGCAAAGGCGATCTTTACGTTAATATGGAAGAGTACGAATTGCTGACAAAGGCACTTCGTCCATTACCAGAGAAGTTCCACGGTTTGACTGACCAAGAGATGCGTTACCGCCAACGTTATGTGGATTTGATTGTTAATGAAAGTTCACGTAATGCGTTCATTGTTCGCTCTAAAGTAATGACTGCAATTCGTAACTTCATGATCTCAAAACAGTTCATGGAAGTAGAAACGCCAATGATGCATGTGATCCCTGGCGGTGCTAGTGCGCGTCCATTCATCACTCACCACAATGCGCTCGACATGCCAATGTACTTGCGTATCGCACCTGAGCTTTACCTTAAGCGTTTAGTTGTGGGTGGCTTTGATCGCGTGTTTGAAATCAACCGTAACTTCCGTAACGAAGGTCTTTCTCCTCGCCATAACCCTGAATTTACTATGATGGAATTCTATATGGCGTACGCAGATTACAATGATCTGATGGACTTTACTGAGGAGTTATTGAGTTCAGTTGCACTTGAAGTTTTGGGTTCGACTTCAATGCCTTATGGTGATGAAACGGTAGAATTTGGTGGTCAATATGCTCGCATGAGTATGTTTGAAGCCATCAAACACTACAACCCAGAGCACGCTCAAATCCAAGCGTTAACTGAACAGGATCTGCAAAACCGTGAGCTCATGGTATCTATCGCGAAATCGGTTCATGTAGACGTTGAACCTTTCTGGACTTGCGGCCAACTGCTTGAAGAGATCTTCGGTGAAACGGCCGAACCTAAGTTGATGCAACCGACCTTCATCACTGGATACCCTGCGGATATTTCACCATTGGCGCGTCGTAGCGATAACAACCCATTCTTCACCGACCGTTTTGAGTTCTTCATCGGTGGTCGTGAAGTCGCCAATGGCTTCTCTGAGCTTAATGATGCTCAAGATCAAGACGAGCGCTTCTTAGCGCAAGTGAATGCCAAAGATGCTGGCGACGATGAAGCCATGTTCTACGATGCTGATTATGTTGTTGCGTTAGAGCACGGTCTCCCACCAACGGCGGGTCAAGGCATTGGTATTGACCGTTTGGTGATGTTACTCACCAACACCCATACGATTCGTGACGTTATCCTCTTCCCTGCGATGCGCCCACAGCAGTAATTGCTACTTTCGTTCCGATAAACCGCCTAAATAGGCGGTTTTTTTTTGCATTAGTCTGAAAAGTTTTGTTCACTAGCGTGGGCTAACAGACAAAAATTTCGAAAGGATTATGAAATAGTTCCCTATATTAAATGGCAAAGCGCTTATTTGTTGTCTAGTCTTATGATTGAGACAGACTACAGCGCCAAGTCTCGTTAATGTAACAGCCGTTTAATGTGCCAAAAGTAGCACTGCATATAAATTTAAAGATAAGGAATAATAGATGGGCACTCAATTCCGAATGGATTCTGTCCCTGGTTCGCTTGTCGTCGTTGGTGGGACATACGAGCCTTGGTTATCTGTACTTGAACAGGTTGGTTGGCGTTGTACACAATGCGCAGATTTACGTAAAGCGGATGCCTTGTTTGCAGAAACAGGCCCATGCATTGGTATTGTTGATTTGAGCCATGATGAATTCAGCCTCAATGGCATTGCAAATTTGGTCAGCAACCATAAACAAGTACGTTGGTTGGCGTTCATTCGCGAATCACAGTTGAGCTCGGATACGATTTGCCAATTCATTGTTAACTTTTGTATCGACTTTTTTACGGCGCCGATTCCCGATGCGCAGCTACTGAGCACCATTGGACATCAACTTGGAATGCTTAAGTTAGAGAAAAAAGTATGGCCACATTATGGAGCAACAGGGGATATTGGTTTAATTGGTGAGTCCACTCCCATGAAGCGCTTGCGTGATCAGATCAAACGCATCGGCCCTACAGATGTCAGTATCCTCATTTATGGGGAAAATGGAACGGGCAAAGAGACGGTCGCGAGAGCGGTACACAAAACCTCGTCTCGCGCACAAAAACCTTTTATTTCAGTGAATTGCCGAGCTTTATCGGAGAGCCGCTTTGAATGTGAGCTATTCGGTATTGGTTGTGAAGACCCATCTCAAACTTCATTATTGGAGCGGGCAGATGGTGGGACGATCCTACTCAAAGATATTCTCACTCTACCTAAAAGCCAACAAGCTAACCTCTTGCGCTTCCTGCAAGAAGGAACGATAGAAACTTCAATGGGTGTCAAAGAGGTGGATGTGCGTATTTTGGCCGCCAACTCTTCCGATATTGAAAAAGCGCTGATTGATGGCAATTTTAACGAAGAGCTGTACCACTATATCAACGTATTGCGTATTAATGTCCCGAGCTTAAAAGAGCGGGCGGGTGATATTGCTTTACTTGCACGCCACTTCTTGCAGGAGTATTCAAAAGAGTTTAACGCGCAGGCGCGCAGTTTTACTGAAGAAGCGGCGCGCTCATTGGCTCGTTATCACTGGCCGGGTAACGTTCGTGAGCTGATGAATCAGATCAAACGTGTGGTGCTGATGTCCGATTCAGTCATGTTGGATGAATTGCAACTCGACTTACCAAAACGCAGTGATGGTAAGCGCAGCCTAAAAAGTATTCGTGAGCGTTCAGAGCGAGATGCGCTATTACTGGTTCTAGAATCCAACTCAGGGCAAGTATCAATGGCCGCCAAAGAGCTAGGTGTATCTAGAGCT
>NZ_CAWNIB010000108.1:0-6040 GCF_963874405.1 Vibrio sp. V08_P9A1T1 | reverse complement strand
CTATTTTATACTGTCCGCCGACTTATGGTATGTACGCGATTAGCGCTGAAACGTTCGGTGTCGAACGTAAAGTTGTGCCATTAACAGCGGATTGGCAGCTCGACCTGTCAGCCATTTGTGCCAATTTGGACAGCGTGAAGCTGATCTTCGTTTGTAGTCCTAATAATCCAACCGGCAATTTAGTTAAGCGCCAAGATATTATTGCTTTGCTGGAAATGACTAAAGACCGCGCTATTGTGGTGATGGATGAAGCCTACATTGATTTCTGTCCAGAAGCCTCAACCGTTGATTTATTAGCGCAATACCCGAATTTGGCGATTTTACGCACCTTATCCAAAGCGTTTGCGCTTGCAGGTTTGCGCTGCGGTTTTACTTTGGCCAATAAAGAGCTGATTGATGTGCTGCAGAAGGTAATTGCACCTTATCCCGTGCCAATTCCGGTAGCAGACATTGCCGTGCAAGCGTTATCAGAAGCTGGGCTTGCTCGTACCAAATTCCAAGTGTTGGATCTCAATGCAAACCGTGCTTACTTACAAGCAGGGTTGTATATGGTGCCCAATTTAACTGTGTTTGAAGGGTGGGGAAACTACCTATTAGTGAAATTTCCCGATGGTGATGCGCTGTTTAAAGCCGCTTGGGATCACGGCATTATTTTACGCAATTCTCCGATTGAAAATTGCGTGAGGATCAGTATCGGTAATCGCGAAGAGTGTGAAAAAACACTCGCTTTTATTCGCAATTATTATCAGTAATCGAGCACCATAAATAGCCCAAAATGAATAAGAGCCAGTCGTTTAAGTGACGTTACTGGCCAATAGAAAAGGATATTCCAGTGAGCAAACAGCAAAAAATTCTCTTTATTGATCGTGACGGAACCTTAATTGTTGAGCCTCCGGTCGATTTCCAAGTTGATCGTTTAGACAAACTGAAACTAGAGCCGTATGTGATCCCAAGCCTACTGGCTTTGCAGGCTGCGGGTTATCGGCTGGTAATGGTCACCAACCAAGATGGACTGGGGACGGATAGCTATCCTCAAGCGGATTTCGATGCCCCTCATGCGATGATGATGGACATTTTTCAGTCTCAAGGAGTGATCTTTGATGATGTGCTGATTTGCCCGCACTTTGAAAAAGATAATTGCTCTTGCCGCAAACCCAAACTGGGGATGGTTAAAGAGTATCTGCAAGGAGGCAAAGTCGATTTTCAGCAATCAGTGGTGATTGGCGATCGAATGACCGACCTGCAACTGGCTGAAAATATGGCGATCCGTGGTATTCAGTATCATTCGAAAAGTATGGGATGGCGTGAAATAGTTAAAGACTTAACCGTGAAAGCGCGCAGCGCCGAAGTGGTAAGAACCACTAAAGAGACCGATATTAAAGTTGCGGTCAATTTGGATGAAACGGGTGGTAATCAAATTACAACGGGGTTAGGTTTTTTTGACCACATGCTTGACCAAATCGCAACCCATGGTGGTTTTCAATTGAAGTTGAGCGTCAATGGTGATCTGCACATTGATGATCACCACACCATTGAAGATACCGCATTAGCACTCGGGCAAGCCTTAAAAGAGGCATTAGGCGATAAGCGTGGTATTGGTCGTTTTGGTTTTTCGTTGCCGATGGATGAGTGTTTAGCACAATGTGCGCTCGATCTATCGGGTCGCCCTTATCTGAAATTTGAGGCCACCTTTACACGTGAGCAAGTGGGCGATCTCTCCACTGAAATGGTATATCACTTCTTCCGTTCATTAACCGACACTTTGGCCTGTACGCTACATCTCTCATCCAGTGGCGAGAATGATCACCATATTATTGAAAGTTTGTTTAAGGCTTTTGGCCGCACATTGCGTCAAGCCATTAAAGTGGAAGGCAATGAACTACCTAGCAGCAAAGGAGTACTGTAATGTCGTCAGTCCGCGAAGCGATGAGTGATAACAGCAGCCAGCCGCAGAAGGTCGTCATCATTGATACAGGCTGCGCTAATGTGTCTTCCGTGAAATTTGCCATCGAACGCTTGGGTTACCCAGTCACTATTTCAAAAGATCCTGATGTTGTGTTGACGGCAGATAAGCTGTTTTTACCCGGTGTCGGTACGGCAAGTGAGGCGATGAAAAATCTGCAACAGCGCGATTTAATCACCTTGGTGAAACAGGTTGAAAAGCCACTGCTCGGCATCTGCTTAGGCATGCAACTGTTAGGTCAGCTGTCAGAAGAAAAAGGACAGCAAGCTAACGATCAAGCTAATGACATTGTTGAATGCTTGGGGTTATGTGACGGCGAGGTTCGCCTGATGGATACAGGCGATTTACCACTGCCACATATGGGTTGGAATACGGTCAATGCCGAAAGAGGCCATCCTCTGTTTAAAGGCATTGAGCAAGGCGAATATTTCTATTTTGTCCATAGCTACGCCATGCCCGTCGGTGAATACACGATTGCTGAATGTGAATACGGCAAGCCTTTCACCGCGGCGCTGCAAAGCGGTAATTACTATGGTGTCCAATTTCACCCAGAGCGCTCATCCAAAGCCGGCTCGGCACTGATCAAGAACTTCTTGGAATTATAAAAGGGAATTAGCAATGATTATTCCAGCATTAGATTTAATTGATGGCCAAGTGGTTCGCTTATTTCAAGGCGATTATGGTCAAGTTACCGAATACAAAGTGGATCCTGCAGAGCAGTTTCGCCTCTATCATCAGGCTGGAGCTAACTGGTTGCACCTTGTCGATTTAACGGGTGCAAAAGATACCTCAGCCCGACAGCTTGATCTGATTGCCAAACTGCTTGCCAGTACCCCTGCCAATATTCAAATTGGTGGCGGTGTGCGTAGTGAGCAAGATGTGGTGGATTTATTAAATGCGGGTGCGCAGCGCGTGGTTGTCGGTTCTACGGCCGTAAAACAGCCTGAATTAGTCAAAGGATGGATGGAAAAGTATGGCGCAGAAAAAATTGTGCTAGCGCTCGACATCAACATTGATCAAGACGGCACACGTAAAGTGGCCATTTCAGGTTGGCAAGAAGATTCAGGTGTAACGATAGAAGCCTTGATTGATGATTACCTAACGGTCGGTTTGACACACGTATTGTGCACTGATATTTCCCGCGATGGCACACTAGCCGGTTCTAACGTTGAGTTGTATATCGATTTATGCAAACAGTACCCACAAGTACAGTTTCAATCCTCAGGTGGTATCGGTAGCTTAGCGGACATCAAAGTCTTAACAGGCAGTGGTGTTGCTGGCGTGATCGTCGGTCGTGCCTTATTAGATGGTAAGTTCACCGCTCAGGAGGCATTCGAATGTTGGCAAAACGCATAATTCCTTGTTTGGATGTCCGCGATGGACAAGTAGTGAAAGGGGTGCAGTTTCGCAATCACGAAATCATTGGTGATATCGTACCGCTTGCAAAACGCTACGCCGAAGAGGGCGCGGATGAGTTGGTGTTTTACGACATTACCGCGTCGAGTGATGGCCGAGTGGTGGATAAAAGTTGGGTTGCGCGTGTCGCGGCAGTGATTGATATTCCATTTTGCGTCGCGGGCGGTATTAAATCTGCCGAAGATGCTGCGCGAATTTTAGAATTTGGTGCAGATAAAGTCTCCATTAACTCTCCAGCACTCGCTAACCCACAGTTGATTACTGACTTGGCGGATAAATTTGGCGTGCAATGTATTGTGGTCGGCATTGACTCTTACTTCGATCAAGAAACGGGTCAGTATCAGGTCTATCAATTTACTGGCGATGAGACGCGCACCAAAGCAACACAGTGGCAAACTTGCGATTGGGTACAAGAGGTACAAAAACGTGGTGCGGGTGAAATCGTATTGAATATGATGAACCAAGACGGCGTGCGTAATGGTTATGATCTACAGCAACTCCAGAAGGTACGTGCTGTGTGTCGCGTGCCACTTATCGCTTCTGGCGGGGCGGGAACGATGGAGCACTTTGCGCAAGCTTACCAACAAGCTCATGTCGATGGCGCGTTGGCGGCATCGGTTTTTCACAAGCAGATCATCAATATCGGCGAATTAAAACAATATTTACAAGCAGAAGGTGTAGAGGTAAGACGATGAGTTTTCAAGTATCGAGTGCGGTTGCACTTTCTGAGCGTATTGATTGGAACAAAGTTGATGGCCTTGTTCCGGCGATAGTGCAAGATTTTCAATCAAGTCAAGTGCTTATGATGGGTTACATGAACCAAGATGCGTTGCAAAAAACCGCGCAAACAGGCCAAGTGACGTTCTTTTCTCGCAGCAAACAGCGCCTTTGGACCAAAGGAGAGACCTCAGGTCATGTGTTACAGTTGAAAAACATGGCGCTCGATTGTGATAACGACACTTTATTGGTCAAAGTGAATCCCATTGGGCCAACGTGCCATACTGGAACCACAACCTGTTGGGATAACGATGCACAAGAAGAGTCTCAAATGGTGTGGCTTCATCAGCTTGAGCAGCTATTGGCTGCCCGCAAGAGTGCCGACCCTGATTCCTCTTACACCGCTAGCCTTTATGCCCGTGGAACAAAGCGTATTTCGCAGAAAGTGGGCGAAGAGGGCGTTGAAGTTGCGCTTGCGGCGACGTCGGGCGATAAGGCGGAGTTAGTGTGCGAGTCGGCTGATTTGATTTATCACTTATTGGTGCTATTACAAGACCAAGGATTAGCGTTGAGTGATGTGATTGATAAGCTTAAAGAACGCCATAAATAAACACAGTGAAGCCTCTTAAATTAAAGAGGCTTCCGTTTTTTGAGAGCGCTGTCAGAGAGTGATTTCTTTCCACTCACCGGGTTGTAGATCGCCTAAAACAATGTCGCCCATCGCGTAGCGCACTAAGCGCAGTGTTGGAAAGCCAATATGCGCAGTCATACGTCGTACTTGCCGGTTTTTACCTTCAGTAATGGTAATCGCAAGCCATGTGGTTGGGATTTGTGCGCGAAAACGAACCGGTGGATTACGTTCCCACAAGGTAGGCGGTTGCAAAATCTCAACCTTGGCAGGCAGCGTCATGCCATCTTTTAGCTCTACACCTTGGCGCAATTTATCTAAATCGTTTTGAGCGGGTTCTCCTTCTACTTGAACCCAATACGTTTTTGGTAATTTTGACTGCGGCTGCGTTAGTCTCGCTTGCAAGATGCCGTCATTGGTGAGCACCATCAAGCCTTCGCTGTCTCTGTCCAAACGACCTGCGGCATACACCTCTTTTACGGGAATAAAATCAGCGAGAGTTTTGCGCCCATCACCATCGGTAAACTGGCTTAGCGTATCAAAAGGCTTATTAAAGATGATGATTTTTCGATCAGCAAGTGATACTCGTTTTTTTACCTCTTCTGCAGATGAAGAGGAGCGGGCGGTTGAACGTTGATGTGGATCGCGCCGTTTAAAATGAGAAGAGCCAGAGGGTTTTGATACTGATGAAGAATCACGACGCAAGCGGGATGACATGTTAACTACCTTGCAAAAATGTAAATGAAGTGTGTTTGAAAGTTTTCTGAACTTTGGATTTAAGCTATGATTTGCGCGCCCAGAAACAGGATTGACGCACAAGATAATAGACTATTATCCTAGTTTTGTTTAATTATACTCAACCCATGCTATTTGGATTCAGTATCAATAAAGGGTTTGGGTGTATACGTATTTTCACTCAATGACTAAAATCGGATAACGCTCAACGACATTCGATTCAGTTTTTGAAAGAGTGACGCTATCGTGTTCAAGTCGCGAGGATGCTAACCCACTTGACACGGACAATCACACAGCGCTGTTTCATCCAATGGTGCTGCTAGAACAAATAGGGAAATTTTTCATGCCTACAGAAAAACCTACAATTATTTATACCATCACAGACGAAGCACCAGCACTGGCCACTTATTCTTTATTGCCGATTATCCAATCCTTTACCGCCTCGTCAGGCATTAGCGTTGAAACCCGCGATATTTCACTGGCTGCGCGTATCCTCGCCAGCTTCCCAGAACATTTAAAAGAAAATCAACGTGTAAGTGATGCGCTTGCCGAATTAGGTGAACTGGCGACCAAACCAGAAG
>NZ_CAWNIB010000107.1:0-6111 GCF_963874405.1 Vibrio sp. V08_P9A1T1 | reverse complement strand
ATGGCTCAACAGTGCGACAAGTTTATCGTGACAGGCAGGGTCCAAGGGGTTGGTTTTCGTTATCACACCGCTCATCAAGGACTAACGCTAGGCTTAACAGGCTATGCCAAAAATTTACATAACGGCGAGGTTGAAGTCATCGCCATTGGGAATAGTGAAAATTTGGAGCAGTTTTATCAGTGGCTTCAACAAGGCCCCAAAACGGCGAAAGTAATGTCGGTGTCGCGTGAATCACTTCTTTCTTATACTGAAAAATATAGCGGATTCGAAATACTTTAAAAGTAGCACCGCTTTGTGCTTTGTATGGTTAAGTTGCTTGGAGCTTAGTTTCGCACTACAAGCATTTGGCAGGTTTTGGTAACCCAGCAAGTTTAGTTGCTTGTTTGGCAGGGCCTTTTTTAAAGAGTTTGAACAGATATTTACTATTGCCTTTTTCCGGACCATGCGCTTTTTCCATCGCTTTGACTAACATACGCACTGCGGGTGAAGTATTAAACTCTTCATAAAAGTGGCGCACGAACCAAATGACTTCTAGATGAGCGTCTGTTAACTCGATATCTTCCTGACTGGCCAGTGTCTGGATCATTCCTTCTTCCCATTGGGTATGGTCTAGGAGGTAACCCTGAGCATCAGTTTCGACGGTTTTGCCATTGTATTCAAACATCTTTATTACTCGATTAAAAATCCGCGTTTAGGGTAGCGTAGTGAATGTGTGATCTCAACTGTTTAGAAAGCAAAAAGCCCGCAAGCTGTGGCTTGCGGGCTCGTTTGGACAAAATGTCGACGTAAATTAGTCGTCGTTCATAATGCCTAAAATAGCCAATAAGCTTGTGAACAAGTTCAGAATATTTAGATACATTGAGATGGTAGCACTAATGTAGTTTGTCTCTTCACCTCGTACGATGCGGCTTGTGTCAAATAGGATAAAACCAGAAAACACGAGCGCCGCGATGCTGCTGATCGCAAGTTGGCCAACGGTAGAACCAACAAAAATATTAATAATCGCTGCAACGATGACAATAATGAGGCCTGCCATTAAAAAACTTCTCATGAACGAAAAGTCTTTTTTAGTCGTAATGGTATAAGCGGATAAGCCCATAAAAACAAGGCCAGTAAGACCGAGTGCTTGAGCAATAATGCTAGAGCCATTCGGGATTGCCGCATAGTGATTAAGCATTGGTCCCAGAGCACCGCCCATTAATGTGGTGAACACAAATGTCCACACTATACCAGAAGAAGAGTTAATGGCTTTAGGCATCACGAAGAATAGAATACCGATTGCTCCCAACTGCATAGCGAGTGCCATGAATGGTGAAATCTGCATTGCCATTGTTGCCATCGCAGCAATAGCACTAGTGATAAGAGTCATTGAAAGCAAGAAGTAAGTATTCTTCAACACTTTATTAGTTTGTAGTGTGCTCTCTAAGCTAGCTGAGCGAGTAAACATTGGGCTGTTCATAATCTTCCTCGTAAGGGTTTATGTTTGTTTGTACATTTATGGGGCTGAATGAGCTAAAAAGCAAGCCCTGTATCGTATTTGTTTTGTGTAAATTTTAATAAAAATAGTCACTTAGATGTTAAAGAATGTGTAACACCATGTGTCTATGCTCATAAACAAAGAGAGAGGTGATGTTCACCTCTCTCTTTGTTGGTCGTTAATCCATTAATGATGGAGAATTTGAGAGAGAAAATTGCGCGTTCTATCGGATTGAGGATTTTCAAAAAATTCAACAGGGTTATTTTCTTCAATGATCTCACCAGCATCCATGAAAATAACGCGATCGGCCACTTCTTTAGCAAAGCCCATCTCATGGGTAACACAAAGCATCGTCATGCCTTCTCCTGCGAGTTCAACCATAACATCTAATACTTCCCGTACCATTTCCGGGTCAAGTGCAGATGTTGGTTCATCAAATAACATAATCTGTGGGTTCATGCACAATGAGCGTGCAATCGCAACTCGTTGCTGCTGACCGCCAGAAAGTTGACCGGGATATTTGTCGGCTTGATCAGGAATCTTTACGCGTTCCAAGTACTTCATCGCAACCGCTTCAGCTTCTCCTTTAGGCATCTTTTTTACCCAAATTGGAGCGAGTGTACAGTTTTCTAACACGGTTAAATGTGGAAAAAGATTGAAATGTTGGAAGCACATACCGACCTCGCGTCGCACAGCTTCGATATTTTTAAGATCTTCCGTCAGTTCGTTGCCCGCGACGACGATTTGTCCTTTTTGGTGCTCTTCCAAGCGGTTAATACAGCGAATCATGGTCGATTTTCCTGAGCCTGAAGGGCCACAAATAACGATCTTTTCGCCTTTTTTATCGGTAAGATTGATGTTCTTTAGTACATGAAATTCACCGTACCATTTATTCATATCATTAATCTGAATCATGATTTCTTCAGAAGGTGCGAGGTTGCGTTGCTGCGTCATAATACGTCCTTGATTTGTAGTTATCGTTTGTGACCAGTATGGAGTTTGTTTTCAAGCCATATCGAATATCTAGACATAGAAAAGCAGAACACCCAGAACACTAACGCGACAAATATATAACTTTCAGTAGAAAAGCCTAACCAATCCGGATCGGTATTGGCAGCTTGTCCAATACCGAGCACGTCAAACATCCCGATAATGAGTACTAAGCTGGTATCTTTAAATAGGCCAATGAAGGTATTAACGATAGATGGGATCGTGATCTTCAGTGCTTGCGGCAAAATAATCAAACCGACTTTTTTCCAGTAACTTAAACCTAACGCATCGGCGGCTTCGTATTGACCTTTAGGTATCGCTTGTAAACCACCACGAACCACTTCTGCCATATAAGCCGAACTGAACATAACCACCCCAATTAATGCTCTAACCAATTTATCCGTTTCTGAGCCTTGCGAGAGGAACAGAGGCAGCATAACGGATGCCATAAACAAAACTGTAATCAGTGGCACACCTCTCCAAACCTCGATGTAAACGGTACATAGGCTGCGAATAATGGGCATCTCGGAACGCCGGCCCAACGCCAGTACAACGCCAATCGGTAACGAGACAACAATCCCAACTAAGGCAATAATCAGCGTAACTAATAAGCCTCCCCACTTATGCGTTTCAACCACTTCTAGGCCGAAAAAGCCGCCATAGAGTAACGCCGCGATAAGAAATGGGTAGATGTTGACAAAAAACAACCAAATCCACGTTTTTTTCGGTGTATTTTCATAGGCGAGCAACGCACTAAAAATAGCAAGAGTGAAATAGAAGAGGCGAGGTCGCCATAGCTCAGCTTCTGGATAAAATCCATACATAAACTGATCCCAGCGTACGCTAATAAACACCCAACACGCCCCCTCACGAGTGCAATCACTACGTTGTGTACCTACCCAATCTGCATTAATAATCGCCCAATCGACAGTATGCCAAACAAGCCAGAAGGCGAAATACCCTAAGATCAGTGTAACGATGGAATTGAGTGCGTTATTAAAAAGATTTTTGCGCAGCCACCCAATGAAGCCAACGGTATTGGCTGGCGGTGGCAAGTTAGGTTGAAACTGATGTACTTTCATCTTATCTCTCCACCAAAGCAACTTTACGGTTATAGATATTCATTAATGCCGATGTCGTCAAACTGAGAGTGAGGTAAACACCCATAGTCATCGCAATAATTTCAATCGCTTGACCCGTTTGATTGAGCGTTGTGCCGGCAAAAACAGAAACCAAATCAGGGTAGCCAATCGCCATCGCTAATGATGAGTTTTTGGTTAAGTTCAGATATTGGCTGGTGAGTGGCGGAATGATGATGCGCAGCGCTTGAGGAATGACCACGAGTTTTAATGTTTTTGAACGAGATAATCCTAATGACATTGCTGCTTCGGATTGACCATGGCTCACCGCATTAATGCCAGAACGGACAATTTCGGCAATAAATGCGGCCGTATAAATACTTAGTGCAATCAGCAGTGCGGCTAACTCAGGGATAATACTGATGCCACCTTGGAAGTTGAACCCTTGCAGTTGTGGATACTCTGCTGACACTGGACGGCCCATAGCAAAGTACACAATGACAGGAAGTAGAATGCACAAGATAGCCGCAATTCTACCCATAGGCGTCTGCTGACCTGTTAAACGCTGTTTGTTTCGAGCCCAAATGCCAATAATTAAGGTGGTTAGTAAGCCAGCAAGAAAGGCAATAAAGATAAATGTGCTGCCACTTTCGAAAATGGGAGCAGGGAAGAACAGACCACGTACATTGAGAAAAATAGAATCCCCTAACTGCATGCTTTGCCTAGGCGATGGTAGAGCCTGTAACACGGCAAAATACCAAAAGAAAATTTGCAGTAATAAAGGAATATTACGGAAGATTTCTATATACACAGCAGCAAGTCGACTGACTAACCAGTTGGAAGAGAGACGAGCAATACCGATAAAGAAACCTAAAAGGGTGGCAAATACAACGCCTAAAAAAGAAACTAGCGCGGTATTGAGTAAACCTATGATAAAAGTTCGCCCATAACTAAAGGTTTCATTGTATTCGATCAAAGTAAGGCCAATCCCAAAGCCAGCTTCTTGATCTAGGAAGTCAAACCCCGTGGCAATGCCTCGAGAACTTAAGTTAGAAAGTGCATTGGTCACAATGGTGTAAAAGAAAAAAACCAGAACGAGAACAGCAATAATTTGAAAGGCAACTGAACGAAAAGTAGGATTGTAGAACAAATTTGCGCTTTTAGCCGAGGGAGCTCCTGAGCTAGCCGCAATAGTTTTAGTAGGTTTCATACAACTATAACCTCAAATCCATTTTTCCAAAAAGGCGGTTAAAACCGCCTATTTGGGATTGTGTGACTATTAACGAAGTGGTGGAGCGTACATAAAGCCGCCAGCATTCCACAACGCATTTGCACCTCGTGCGATTTGTAGTGGAGAACCTTTACCTACAGTGCGTTCAAAACTTTCACCATAGTTACCGACTTGTTTTACAATTTGGTATCCCCAATCATCGCGAATGCCCAAACCTTTACCTTTAGGACCGTCCAGGCCAAGTATGCGTTTGATATTAGGATCGCTAGATTTAAGCATTTCATCTGCATTTTTTGAGGTAATACCGTACTCTTCTGCGTTAACCATCGCATTGAGAGTCCATTTCGCCACGTTAAACCACTTGTCATCATCTTGACGAACAACGGGCCCAAGTGGTTCTTTAGAAATGATTTCAGGTAATACAACCGCGACGTTAGGATCAGTTAAGTTCAAACGTAACGCATACAAACCAGATTGGTCGGTTGTTAGAGCATCGCAACGGCCCGCGTCAAAACCTTTTGAGGTTTGCGCTGCTGTATCGAATACCACAGGTTTGTATTTCATGCCTGTGTTGCGGAAGTAGTCCGCCAAGTTCAACTCAGTAGTTGTACCGGATTGGACACAAACCGATGCCCCATCAAGCTCTTTTGCACTTTTCACTCCTAGGTCTTTTTTCACCATGAACCCTTGACCGTCATAATAGTTTACGCCGACAAAATTAAGGCCGAGTGCTGCGTCGCGTTGGAGCGTCCAGGTTGTATTGCGCGAAAGAACATCGATTTCACCTGATTGTAGGGCGGTAAACCGTTCTTTTGCTGTGAGTGGAACATATTTTACTTTCGATTTGTCACCAAGAACTGCTGCGGCAAGTGCCTGGCAATATTCAACATCAATGCCTTCCCATTCCCCTTTTGAGTTCGGGTTGGAAAAGCCTGGTAGACCAGTGCTCACACCACAAGTAATAAAACCTTGCGAAAGTACTTTATCTAAAGTGCTATCTGCTGCTGAAGCTGTCGTCGCCATCATGGCAGTAGAAGCTGCTACAACAGAAGCAAGAACAGTGAGTTTATTCGCCATTTGTATCCTTCCTGTATGATCCATGTTAAACCAGGTGACACCTGATACAACGTACTAAAAATGTTGTTGTGTAGCTTTCCAAGTTGTATTTGCATGCAATCGCACATTTACAAATCAACCGTTTATAAGCGTAGGTAATGATTTGTATTTTCTCAAATTAGTAATTTGAAAGATTTTTGATTAGATTCACAAACCTAAGCTGCAGCTAGAATGAACAAATGTTGCAAGATTGTAAATAGTGCAACCATGTTCAATAG
>NZ_CAWNIB010000106.1:0-6163 GCF_963874405.1 Vibrio sp. V08_P9A1T1 | reverse complement strand
GTCCACAACCGATTCCTATAAAAATACTAAAATTCTCAAAAATAATACCATTTTTCATAGACATGTCTTATGTCGTGTTAAGTTATGGAATAGTTATCACATTTCTAATATCTAAGCCTAAAGTATCACAATTACAATTTAAAATTGTTCACTAGGCTATCGAGTTGCTTGGAAACTTTTTTCAAGTGTTCGCTACTGACGGTGAGCTCCTCAGCGACTGTTGTTGTTTCCATGGTGAGATGATTAATATCTTCAACTGTGCGGTTGATTTCACTGACCACACTCGATTGTTCTTCCGTTGCCGTCGCCACTTGAATATTCTGATCACTAATATTCTCTATATAAACGCGGATCTGTTTTAGCGAGCTATTGGCATTTTCAGCTTGTTCAACCACCAACAAACTTTGCTCTCGGCCTTGGGACATTGCCCCAACCGCCCGTTTCGATTCTTCCTGTAAGTTATTAATGACTCTTTGAATTTCTTCGGTTGATGCAGCAGAGCGGCTTGCCAAATTTCGCACCTCATCGGCAACGACCGCAAAACCTCGACCTTGCTCTCCCGCTCGCGCCGCCTCAATCGCTGCGTTCAATGCAAGTAAGTTCGTTTGCTCGGAAATGCTACGAATAGTCTCAAGTATCGAGCTGATGTTAACCACTTGACCAGCCAAAGAGCCTACGACTTGTGCAGCTTGCTCTAATTCAGTGATCAAATCTGCAATTTGCACTTGTGCTTTCTCTACTACAGTGGTGCCATTTTCCGCCTGATGAGTGGCCTGTTTCGCAACGTCGGCAGCTTGAGCTGCGTTGTTTGCAATTTCGCCTACCGTTGCACCTAGTTCATGAATAGCAGTGGCCACTTGAACTGTTCTATCACGCTGCGAAGTGCAGTTGTTTTTGGTTAATAGTGCCCGAGCTGAAACTTGGTTAGCCGTATTCGCTAATTCATAAGAACTCGAAGCCACTTGCTTGATCGCTACATGTACTTTCTCAATGAAGTCGTTAAAACTGTCGCTAATTTTCGATAACTCATCTTGACCACCTAAATCAATACGAGCATCTAGCGCCATGTTTTCAGCTGCCAAAGCAATCGATTTTTGTAGGCTGGCCACTCTCGTTTTTAGGCCGATAACAATAAAGAATGAAGTGACAAACGAAATTAGCACGCCAATACCAATAATGATAAACATGTGATTTTGCCCTTGGGCATAACTCTTTTGGCTATTGACGTTCTGCTGTTTGGCCTGCTCTAGTAGCGAATCGAGGATCACATTGGCTTTTTTACGCAGTTCACCATAGGTAACCGCATATTGATCTCGGTATATGTTGCGCGCCGTATCTAGATCGCCCTTTTCAAATGCCGCCAACATAGGATTAAGTTGAGTACTGACCATTTTTTCAAAGTCAGTCAACAGCTGCTGAACTTGTCTACGTTGTTCTGGATCCACTTGTGACTGAACTGCGTGCTCGACAGACTGCCTCATTTCAGGGATATCTTCGTCACGTGTCTCTTTCACGCGTGTGAGGACACCCTTTTTATCTCTTAACGACGTCTCTTGAAGTAACATCATATCGATACCAACCCGCATACGGGGAATTCGAGAGGCAACTTCAGCCATTGAACGCATTGGCGCGGCCGTATTGAGATAGAGCTGTTCTGCCTGTCGTTGAATCGTCGACATGCTATTGAAGCTCGCCATTCCAACAATAATCAACGCAACGCAAGGTAATAACACCGCAAAAATTAATCGCGATTGTAAGGTAAACCGATTAGCAAACATCTTTTATATCCTTTTTAGTTGTAGCGCCATTATGTTATGGGGACAGATCTTAACCAATGAATGGTTTCTTATTTATTAAAAAGTTATCTTTTCTAGAACGTTTAAAATTAAATTAATGACTTTTATGACGTTAACTCAATAGCTAAGTATAGGCAATTTTAGGTTGAATGAGAGATGTGGAGTCAGCCGTATTTGTGGCACAGATGATCTTTTCAAAAAGACCACCACGATTTCAACGCTGAATGGAAATCCTTCACTTGTTGGATGGGCTGCTCGCTAGAAGTAAAAAGCCGAAGCAATCAATGCTCCGGCTTTTATTCTTTATCACCTTAGAATAAAGGTGGATATGTGAAACGATTACTCGTCTTCAGAATCGCTGCTCGGTTCAGAGTCAGTCTCTTCGGCGTCACTTTGTACTTCTAAAATTGCAACGCTCGCTTCACCTTCTGGCAATTCCTCACCTTCTGGTAACTCAACATCTTCAATTTCTTCAATACGTTGTAAACCTACGACGTTTTCATCTTCAGCGGTGCGAATCAAGGTCACACCTTGAGTATTGCGTCCCACTTGGCTCACTTCCGCGACGCGAGTACGAACGAGCGTACCGGCATCGGTGATCATCATGAACTCATCGCCTTCTTCAGTTTGCACTGCGCCGACAACTTGACCATTACGCTCAGACACCTTGATTGAAACAACGCCTTGAGTTGCACGACCTTTAGTTGGATATTCCCCTAAGGTTGTACGTTTACCATAGCCGTTTTGTGTCACTGTTAAGATGTCGCCGTCATTTGAAGGAACAATCAGCGATACCACTTGGTCGCCTTCTGCTAGCTTCATACCACGAACACCGGACGCTGTGCGTCCCATGGCGCGAACACCTTTGAACTTAATTTCTGGCTGGCCATGTTCATCAAGAACAGGCTGACCATTTTCATCCAATACTGGCGTTTCTTCTGATTCTTTAAAGCGAACCACTTTACCAAATTTAGAAAACAGCATAATTTCACTGTTGCCATCGGTAATGTCCACACCAATCAAAGAGTCATCTTCACGCAAGTTAACCGCGATCAAACCGTTAGAACGCACGTTGGCAAAGCTTGAAAGTGATGTTTTCTTCACTGTACCGTCACCGGTCGCCATAAAGATAAACTTATCATCACTAAACTCAGTGACTGGCAAAATCGCAGTAATACGTTCCCCTTCTTCCAGAGGAAGAATGTTAACGATAGGTTTACCACGCGCTGTACGGCTCGCTAGCGGTAATTGATAGACTTTCAAACGGTATGTCTTACCACGAGTCGAGAAGCAAAGAATATGGTCATGAGTATTCGCCACAAGAAGACGCTCAATGTAGTCTTCTTCTTTCATCTTCGTCGCGCTCTTACCTTTACCACCACGGCGTTGTGCTTCGTAATCGCTGAGGATCTGGTATTTCACATAACCTGCATGAGAAAGTGTAACGACCACATCTTCACGAGCAATCAGCTCTTCCATGTCGATATCGTGAGTTGCCGCGGTAATTTCAGTGCGTCGTGCGTCACCAAAAGCATCACGAACAGTTTCAAGCTCTTCGCGGATCACTTCCATCAAACGTTCAGTGCTGGCAAGGATATGCATCAGTTCAGCGATTTCTTCCAGAAGAGCTTTGTACTCATCAAGAATTTTTTCGTGCTCTAAACCTGTCAATCTGTGCAGACGAAGTTCAAGAATTGCTTGGGCTTGTTGCTCAGTTAAGAAATATTTGCCATCACGGATACCGTATTCTGGTTCAAGCCATTCAGGACGAGCGGCATCGGTTCCAGCACGTTCAAGCATTGACGCTACGTTGCCAAGATCCCAACCACGAGCAATCAAGCCTTCTTTTGCTTCTGCTGGCGTTGCCGCGCGGCGAATCAATTCGATGATTTCATCAATGTTGGCTAACGCGAGAGCCAGTGCTTCTAGAATGTGGGCACGATCACGAGCTTTACGCAGTTCAAAAATAGTACGACGCGTCACCACTTCACGGCGGTGATCAACAAAGCATTTCAACATTTCTTTCAAGTTGAATAGCTTAGGTTGACCATTATCCAGCGCAACCATGTTGATGCCGAATGTTGTTTGTAACTGTGTTTGAGCGTAAAGGTTGTTCAGTACCACTTCGCCAACCGCATCACGTTTACATTCGATAACAATACGCATGCCGTCTTTATCAGACTCATCACGCAGTGCACTGATGCCTTCGACTTTTTTCTCTTTAACCAACTCAGCAATTTTTTCAATCAAGCGTGCTTTGTTCACTTGATAAGGGATTTCTCTGACGATAATGGTTTCTTTACCATTCTTCTCGACTTCGATATCCGCTTTAGAGCGCATGTAGACTTTACCGCGCCCTGTTTTATAAGCGTCGATAATTCCTTTGCGGCCACTGATTAATGCTGCTGTTGGGAAATCTGGGCCCGGAATGTAGTCCATCAGCTCATCAATGGTGATGTCTTCATTATTTATATAGGCCAAGCAACCTTCGACCACTTCCGTTAGGTTATGGGGTGGAATGTTGGTTGCCATACCTACTGCAATACCGGATGAGCCATTCACCAGTAGGTTAGGAATTTTCGTAGGAAGAACCGCAGGGATCTGTTCTGTACCGTCATAGTTCGGTACATAATCGACCGTTTCTTTGTCGAGATCGGCAAGCAGTTCGTGGGCAATTTTTGACATGCGTACTTCGGTGTAACGCATTGCTGCCGCAGAGTCACCATCGATCGAGCCAAAGTTACCTTGGCCATCGACCAACATGTAACGCAATGAGAACGGCTGCGCCATACGAACAATCGTATCGTATACAGCACTATCACCATGCGGGTGATATTTACCAATCACATCGCCCACAACACGGGCAGATTTTTTATATGGTTTATTCCAATCGTTACCAAGCACATTCATCGCGAATAGAACGCGACGGTGTACTGGTTTTAGGCCATCACGCACATCTGGAAGAGCACGACCCACGATAACGGACATCGCGTAGTCTAGGTATGAACCTCTTAGCTCATCTTCAATGTTTACGGGCGTGATCTCTCTAGCTAGATCGCTCATAGAGCCATTATCCCTCTATCTTTTGATCGTATATTCGATACGTACAAGGCCGAAAAATATAACACATAATTCACTACTTCGGCATCCCTTTCCCTTTCCTTTTATCAGGTTGTGACCTTTGTTGTGTATCAAGTGCCGAGAAATTGCACATTCATTCCATACCCGGCTGATTAATGGCCAAATTTTAGCCAAAAATTAATGAAATAAAGATAACCTGTAGCCTGTGATAATCAACTGGTTATAATATCCCACACAACTAAAGATGCCTATTTTGACAGCAAGAGCGAATCTAACATGACTAAAGCACAAAACGTTGATCTTAATGAAATTAAAAAGTTTGAAGAGATGGCGTCACGCTGGTGGGATCTGGATGGTGAATTTAAGCCACTGCATCAAATTAACCCGTTAAGATTGAACTATGTGTTGGTCAATGCCAACGGCCTATTTGGCAAGAAGGTGCTCGATGTTGGATGTGGTGGCGGAATTTTAGCCGAAAGCATGGCGCGAGAAGGTGCGCAAGTGACTGGCTTAGACATGGGCAAAGAACCGCTTGAAGTCGCTCGTTTACATGCTTTAGAAACCGGAACAAAGCTCACTTATATTCAAAGTACGATTGAAGACCACGCCGCTGACAACCCACACACATATGATGTTGTCACCTGCATGGAAATGCTTGAGCATGTTCCAGACCCATTGTCCGTTGTTCAAGCCTGTTCTGCGTTGGTCAAACCCGGCGGTCATGTTTTCTTTTCTACGCTCAATCGTAATTTTAAGTCTTACCTGTTTGCCATCGTGGGCGCAGAAAAGTTGCTACGCATTGTTCCAGAAGGCACACATGATCATGAAAAATTCATCCGCCCATCGGAACTGATTAAGATGATTGATAAAACAAACCTGCAAGAGCAAGGAATAACTGGCCTACTTTATAACCCGTTAACCGATACTTACCGTTTAGGGCGCAATGTTGATGTCAATTACATCGTTCATACTCAGCTTTTTTAAAGTCAGTGGTCATCTAATATGCCATTATCGATAGCGTATTGCTCACGTTAAAAATTAAGCCGAATAGCACATTTTTTCTCGGTTTCTAGGCTGTTTTTTGTGCTCTAGATTCCATTTTAACCACATCGAAAATCGCTCCCTTTTTTCCTCAAAGATCAAGAAGTTTTTTTTTGATTGTGGTTACATCTAAACCAAACTCAAAACGGTAATTTTCTACAATCAAATCGGCTCTTTGATCATCAGTAAGTGGGTACTAACTGTTTTTTTTATTTTTGCTAGTTATCCACAAGCTGTCCCAGATC
>NZ_CAWNIB010000105.1:0-6183 GCF_963874405.1 Vibrio sp. V08_P9A1T1 | reverse complement strand
CGCATGAAGATAAAATAGGCGATAGTTTTTCGTTTTACAAAATGAAATGGAACTTATTTCTTTTATCAATGCCTTAACGTATTATCTAACCATTCATTTAATCTTAATAGTTGTTGAAATTTATGCTCAATAAAATCAAACCCTACTTAGGGCCTCTCTATCCGATTGCTGCCGTATTCGTGGTGGGGCTAGTTATCTTTTTTGTTTCTCGTTTAGGACTGGCTATCTGGCATTTTGAACGGGTGAGTGATGCTGGTGGATGGCTGACCATTTTCTTAAGTGGTCTGCGAGTTGATATTGTTTCTCTTTGCTATTTGCTCATTTTACCAGCGTTGTTATCTAGCCTACTGTCTGGCGATCATGCTGTCGGTCGGGTTTGGCATTGGTTTTTACGTGTGTGGATTACCGGCGGTTTGTGGTTGATTGTTTACATGGAAGCAGCAACACCGCCATTTATTATTGAGTACGATCTGCGACCTAATCGAATTTTTATCGAATATCTCATTTATCCCAAAGAAGTTTTCAGTATGCTTTGGAGTGGCTATAAATTTGAGCTTTTCCTTGGTGCCGTAGTTTCCACGTTCACACTTTTTGTCGGTTGGAAATGGAGCAAGCAGCTTGTTTCGAACTTAAGCTTTCCTAAATGGTATTGGCGTCCGCTGATTGCTATTTTTGTTGTGGCTATTGGTATTTTGGGGGCGCGTTCTTCACTGGGACACCGTCCATTAAATCCGGCGATGGTGGCTTTTTCTAGTGACCCTTTGGTGAATGATTTAACGTTAAACTCCTCATTTTCAGCGATTTTTGCTGCCAAACAGATGAAATCTGAAGCGAGTGCTTTCGAGTTTTACCCGAAAATGGATAAGCAGGAGATCGTCCAAGAAATTCGTGCATCCATGAATGTCGACAATAAAGACTTTGTCTCTGCACAACAACCTAGCATGGCAATGCACCAAGCGACCTATCAAGGCCAGCCTAAAAATATCGTAATCCTACTGCTTGAAAGTCACGGTGCACGTTATGTTAGCCGCCTTGGTGGTATCGATGCGTCACCCAATATCGATAAACTGATTGATGAGGGGTGGGCATTCACCCGTTTGTACGCAACGGGAACGCGTTCTGTTCGTGGTATTGAAGCGGTGACCACTGGGTTTTCTCCGACTCCTGCACGTTCAGTGGTCAAATTAGGTAAAAGCCAAACGAATTTCTTTTCAATTGCGGATTTATTAAAGTCTCGAAATTACCACACACAATTTATTTACGGTGGTGAAAGCCACTTTGACAATATGAAGAGTTTCTTCTTGGGTAACGGTTTTGTCGATATGCAAGACTTCCCAACTTTTGATTCGCCTAAATATGTTGGTTCATGGGGCGCGTCAGATGAAGATCTTTACAATAAGGCAGATCAGCAATTTACGAAGATGAGTCGTGAAGGTAAACCGTTCTTTAGCTTAGTTTTTAGCTCATCGAACCACAGCCCATTTGAATACCCTGATAACGTGATTGAACCGTATAATGAGCCAAAGCAAACGGTGGAAAATGCGGTGAAATATGCAGACTATGCGCTTGGACAGTTCATTGAAAAAGCGAAAAAGTCACCATATTGGGATAACACGGTGTTTGTTGCTGTGGCAGATCATGATGCTAGAACACAGGGTAATCAGCCTGTACCAGTCGATTACTTTCGAATTCCAGCGGTGATTTTTGGTGGCGGCATTGAACACCGCATTGACGATCGTCTAGTTAGTCAAATTGACCTTGCACCCACACTGCTTTCTTTGGCCGGTATCAGTAGCCAAAACCCAATGATTGGGTTCGATTTAACTCATGATGTTCCTGCTGAGAAGCAGCGAGTAATGATGCAACGAGATAAAAACTATGGCTATATGACAGCAGACAACCAACTGGTTGTTATTCGGCCTGAGCAAGGTATTTCTACTTATCAATATGATTTTAAATCAGATACCCTGACAGAAAAAGAGTTGGATCCAGAAGTGGTTAAACGTGCTCATGCCAATGCTATGTGGGGAAGCTTAGCGTTTAAAGAAAACTACTACACTGCATCTGATTCATATTGATTATATTTTTATCCACCTACAGCGTTATGCGATAAATCAGTACCCAAAAGTGGCTGAGAAACATAAACTGGTTGGACTTAAACAAGTTTAGCCAGTTTGTGAGGCGCAAAATGTTAGAAAAAGAGAACCTGATTAAACTTGCGCGTATGCCAATGCCGTTTGGTAAGTATGCAGGGCGAGCGCTTATCGACTTACCAGAAGAGTATTTGCTGTGGTTTGATAAGAAGGGCTTCCCTGAAGGGGAGCTCGGGCGTTTGTTGCAACTTTGTTTAGCGTTGAAAATTGAAGGATTGGATAGCGTGGTTAAGCCACTAAAACGTATGTGATCTAGTGGCTAACCGCGTTATTTTTTCATCAGTTTGGCGAGATCGGCAAAGGGGTTATAGGTCGCGCTTTGATGATCGTCTAATCTCGCAACAGGCTCAGCGCCAAATCGGTCGTGGTCTGAATATTTAGAGTGCTCATGATCGTGACAATAGAGGCATAAAAGCTCCCAGTTACTGCCATCTTCAGGGTTATTGGTGTGATCGTGATCTTTGTGGTGCACAGTTAATTCTCGTAAATTTGAATAAACGAATTCACGCGCGCAATTGCCACACACCCAAGGGTAAAGTTTAAGTGCTTTTTCTCGGTAACCGCTCTCTTTACGAGCATAATTGGCACTTGAACCATAAAAATCTGACGACATGTTAATTCCAACCATTGATTAAAAATACTTTTTCGATATTAAAAACCAAAAATCTGCGCTAATCAAAGTTTGTGTGATTTATTTTAATGCACACCCTCACACCTTAGCGTAAGTGTCACTTTTACCACTCAATCTCAATCGGCGTGCCTTCTTTGACTAGGCTCAAAAATTCATCCATTTCTGAGTTAGTCAGTGCAATACACCCATTAGTCCAATCAAAACTTTGCACATATTCTGGTCGTTGCTTGTCGCCATTTTTTAGACCATGGATTTTTATATCACCACCGGGATTGATGTTTAAGCGCTGTGCATGCACTTTATCTTGATGATTCGGGTAACTGATATGAATCGAACGATAATAGCCAGAATCATTACTGATAGCTTCAAGATAGTATCGACCTTCTGGAGTACGTTGATCGCCTTCTTGCTGTTTATGTCCTTTGGGTTCTTTACCCAAGGCAATTCGATACTCTTGAATGATCTGCTGTCCCGAGATTAAGTACATGCGACGCTTAGATTTATCCACTTTGACCAGATCAATCTCAGCCGCTGCGCTGTTGAGTGAAAAACATAGAAACAAAAGTAGCCTAAAGTATCGGATCATAGAGTGTCAGTACTGATAAGGTGGCAAATAGAGAAACATTATGCAGCGGAAGAATGAACGTGGCTAGTTGTCAATATTGTCTTGTAAATAAGACAATGCTAAAAATAATAGGGCTAACCATGTAATAAATGGAAACAGAATCTCAAAAATGTAGGTTAACTCTAGGATGTAAAAACATAGAGTGCAAATTTGCGGCCGACTTAACAGCGACCTTTTTAAGAGTTTGATTGCACATGATCTTTTGTCTAATTTTGCAATGAAAATTATTAAAATGTCAGGCCGCTCATATGTTCTCTCGTACTTTACTCAAACAGATTTCTTCTGCTCGCAACCACCGTATGCTCGCGGAAGCAACGTTTGATTTTCTTCAAAGTTTCATTTCTCCCAAATCAATGCGGATCTTTCATGCACCAACATTAAACAAGCGCCATGAGCCATTATTTGAGTACAACTTACCGACAGCTCTGCAAAATTATCCAAATACCTTTTGGAATTGGGCCGCACAATTTGACACCTCTGATGGTCTAATTCCACTAGCGATCAACACCTGCAATTGGGACTACCGTAGTGTGATGGGCGGTGAGTCTTATCTTTTTATGTTAGATAACCACCCTGATTTAAGAACCTATTTGCTGCTTGAGGCAATTGATAACGTCAACATTCATGCGAAAACAGAATCCGGAGAGCTCGATTGTTTGCAACTGATTGCGGCTCGTTGGCAATGTCTTCGCGCGGAATCTGAAGCGGCAAAGGAGTTTAAAAATAGAGATATCCGCGAAGCAAAGTATTTGGATGAAATTAAACAGCGCGAAATGTTCATTGATAACATGAAGCTGGTTCATCAATTAGCGATTGAACTGGCTAACCCAGACAATTTGGATGCGCTGCACAGAGCGGCCGTTGATGTAACGAAAACACGCTTAGGATTTGATCGAGCCGCTTTTTTAGTTCTTGATATGAAAAAACGTTGTTTTAGCGGAACTTATGGTACGGATGAAAGCGGAAAAACGGTGAGCGAACACCATACCCAATACGATTTGCACCAGCTAGAAGAAAGTTATTTAAGCGGTCTTTCTGATGATACTAAAAGTTTGGTGCTGATCGACGATGCCCCTCTATACACGGCAGGAAATGTGGTAGGACAAGGGTGGAATGGGATGTTAATTCTACGTGATGGTAATGAAACCATTGGTTGGATCGCGATTGATAACTACATTAATCGACAGCCCATAACTGAATACCAAAAGCAGATGTTGGAATCTTTTGGTTCATTGCTTGCGCAAATTTATATTCGCAAGCGTCAGGAGCAAAATGTTCGCATGTTGCATGCGAGCATGGTTGAACTGTCACGTTGTATGACGGTGAGTGACGTGTGCAAATCGGCGGTCAGTTTTGCGATTAACCGCATGGGCATTGATCGGATGGCAGTATTTTTGACCGATAAACACTGCTCGTATATTCAAGGAACGTGGGGAACCGACATCCAAGGCAACATTGTGGATGAATCCTATTTTCGTTCTGGGACCACCAATAATATGATTGTTGATATGGCCAAAGCCAACCCCAATGAGGTGGTGTTTGAAGAGTCAGTCCCTATTTATCATGACAGCAACATTGTTGGTTTTGGCTGGACAGCCATGACCATGCTTACCAACAATGGCGAACCTATTGCTTTTATTGCTGCGGACAATTTGATCCGCCGCTCACCACTGACTTCACAACTGCGAGAAGTGATCCGCATGTTCGCTTCGAATTTAACCGAAGTATTGATGCGCACCAGTGCTCAGCAGGCGATCAGTGAACTGAATGAGAATTTAGAAATTGAGGTGCGTAACCGTACCTATGAGTTACAAAAAGTGAACGACAAACTGGACTTAATGGCCAAAATGGATCCATTAACTCGCCTTGGAAATCGTCGGATGTTAGCTCATTTATTGGAACGCATCGGTTCGAGAGTACAAACGGAGACCGTAAGCTATGGTTTAATTCTGCTTGATATTGATCACTTTGGTTTATTTAATAATTACTACGGTCACTTAGAAGGGGATATTGCTTTGATTCGTATTGGCCATATTCTCAACCAACATGCTCAGGCAGAGAATGAACTCTTTTGCCGAATTGGTGGTGAAGAATTTATATTGTTGGTGGCCAACCGTGATGCAGCAGAAGTGAAAGCGTTGGCTGAAAGCATACGCTTTAGTATTGAACGAGAGCAGATTGAACATAGTGAGAACCCTGATGGTGACTGCTTAAGTGTCTCGATTGGTTACACTATTGCCCAGTACCTTCCCAGTGAACTTAAGTTTGAGGAGATGTACAGCAAAGCAGATAAGGCACTTTACCAAGCAAAAGATAATGGCAGAAACCAAGTCGTTGGTTACTCTGAGCAAAAACACCATACTCGAAGTGATAAAGTCGCCGCATCAAATTCATAGTGTTGGCGCGGCGAGTCATGGCAAGGATAATGAGAACAGCAGATTATTCAGTCTGAGAGGTAATATTCAACCGTTGAAACGACGCGTACTTTTTTGATGTAAGGAGTATTGTTATCACGATCCACAATACTAAATTGTCCCTGTGAAGCACGTTTAATCTTGCCAAGTGAGCTTTGCGAATCTTTGGCAAATTTCTCTGCGACTTCTCTTGCCTGTTTGGTCGCTTCTTCAATCATGTCGGGTTTGATTTCATTCAGTCCAGAGAATGAATAATCAACGCGGTTGTTGTAAGGATCTTGATTAAAAACGATGCCTTGTTTTCCTAAATTGCCGAGCTTATTAATGGCCTCGCGCACTAAGTCAACTTGATTGCTGTAC
>NZ_CAWNIB010000104.1:0-6191 GCF_963874405.1 Vibrio sp. V08_P9A1T1 | reverse complement strand
GTTTGTTCCCATCCCAAGGTTTGGCTACATAAAAATGTAGGCTGGCATGATTCACCGCTTCTACGGTGTCTTCTAGCCCTGCTTGGCCTGTTAGTAGTACTTTGCGTGTATGTTGCGTCTCTTCATTGCGGCTTAATTCAATTAAGAAACTAATGCCTGTTTGTTCGGGCATAATGTGATCGCACAAAATTAAAGCCAGCTTGATATTTTGAGCTTGGTGATCGGCAATCACTTCTTTTGCCTCTGCAACAGATTCTGCGGCTTCTAAGATAAAAAACTCTTCAAATTCGTCGAGGTCTTGTATGACGCTGTCCAATACTTCACGTTCATCGTCCACGCATAAGATCAAAAATTTGTTCATGATATTCTCCTTAATCATCAGCACGACAAGTTATCGACTAACTGGCAGCCATACCGTCATCGTCGTGTATTTATCCTGTTCAGATTGAACATCGATCCAACCTTGATGCTGGTGGACTATTTGTTGGCAGACAGAAAGCCCAATACCGAGTCCAAAGTTACCTTCTTTTTTCGTCGTGTAATTTAATGTGAAGATACGCTCTTTCTGCTCGTACGGGATCCCACAACCATTATCCGTGAAACTGATGGTTACAAAAGATTGATTACCCTGTTTTGCTAATGTGGTTGCAATGTGCAGTACGCCATTGGCTGGGAAGGCATCAATAGCGTTGGAAATGAGGTTTGTCCATACTTGTTGTAATGCAATCGGCTGACAGGTAATCAAAGGTAAGTCGGCATACTCTTTTTCGACTTTGTGGCGCTTAAGACGATTTTCGAAAATAACCAGAGTGTCTTCAATACCTTCATGAATATTGACCTTGTGCAGCGCTTCATCATCAGGGCGAGCATACCCTTTAAGGCTTCGTACCATATCGGCGATGCGTTGTGCACAAACATTGATAGAACGAAGTGTACTACCTGTTAGGAAATAGTTTTCTAATTGTTCCAGTGTTTCTAACGTTTTCTCAGGATCGTGCTTAGCCGATTGTCGGAGCGCAAGATCATCATCTAGATTGAGTTTGACCAATTTTTTCGCGATCAAACGATGATGAATTTCATTTTCTATGGCTTTAGCGCGTGCCCGCTCTTCTGATGTAGAAGTAGGTTTGGCTGAAAGTGCATTCCTTAATAGTTGGCTGCCTTTATGTTGCAGATTTTTATGTTCAGTCTCTTGGACTAAGTGCTCAATCTTGTCTGACAATGTTTCGGTTCCACGTAAAATTGCGGCGACAGGATTGTTTAGTTCATGAGCGACGCCTGCAACAAGCTGACCGAGCATGGCCATTTTTTCCCGCTCGATTAATTGCTGATGAGCTGACTCAAGTGATTCGAGCGTTTTTTGTAGTTGCAATTTAGTGTTAATACTGCGTTGTAAGCGGCGGTTAAAATGGCGGAGCAGCAAGTTAGTAAATAGGGGCAATAGCCGAGTATCCGAATGCATGACTTTTGCAAACACATCTCGGTCTAGTTTAATCACATCGGTTTTAGTCAGGGTGACGGCAGTAGAAAAAGATTTCTCACCAGTCACAAAAGACATACCACCGACAATGTTGCCTTTTTTGTGGCGAACCACTTCTCTTTGTTGCCCTAAATCATCTTTTTTATACAGGGCCACTTCACCTTCAGTGATGAACCAAAGAAAGCGGTTCTCTTCTCCCTCTTTGGTAAGAAAGTGATTAGTGGAGTATGTACGGCAGGCGCGAGTTTCATCTTCATTTTCAAAAAACTGGTGTAAAGCACCAATTACTTGTTCAGCCAGTTCTGTATCAGAAAGCTTGTGGTAATCGGAGATAAAACCATCTCGATAACTGCGCATTTTATTATCGATGTGCGCGCGTAAGATGCGCTGTTGATCAAGTATTGTGCTGTAGTTGAGAATGTTGTCTTTATCGTGATCTAAGATGTAGGTCGTGAGCTCTTTTTGGACGGTTTTATAGAGCACGTTATTTTGTAGTGGCTTAGTGAGGCAGTGATCTAATCGCCCCTCATTGACGGCGGTGAGAATGGCTTGAATATCTTGTCCGCAGCTTATCAGCACTTTCCGCGCTGAACGCGTGTGGATTGATTTATCGAGTTGAGTCAAAAAATCCGCACCATCAAACTGCTCATGGTGACTGGCAATGACCAATGCAATCGTTTGTTGCTGTTCGTGTAAATATTCTAGGGCTTGCTCAGCTTCATCTATGGTGTCCGCTGTATGAAGATCAAATTTAGCGGCGAACGGAGCTAACTCAGCTCGCAACTGTTCTGTGCTGATTGGGTTATTGTCTAAACAAAGTAGTGCGTAATGGTTCACACAAGCCTCTACTGTCATCGCTGTTTTGACTACTGTAGCAAGTATTACGCAGTGGGTTTGAGAGCTAGGTTTTAGAATTTCTCATCACATCTTAGCAATACTCTGACCTAACTCCATGTTTTGGTTTTCAATTGTTTACGGTAGACTGGGTAAAATCTTCAGGAATGGAACACTATGAAACAGTTGAAAATCATTGGTGCGGTTGGTGGTGCTATCGTCTTAGCAGCATGCTGGCCGTTGGCTGTCGGGCAAATTGGTGAAAAGGTGATCACTAACGGTATTGCAAATATCTCTTCAGGTTCAATCGAGGCGGACATTGTCAGTTATAAGCGCGGTTACCTTTCATCAACCGTGCAAACCCGTTATCAGATTGCAGATAAAACGCTCAAACAACAGTTTGTTGCCGATGGTTTACCGACCCAAGTTTTAGTCAATAGCGAGGTTAAGCATGGCCTGTTGAGTTTAACAGCAACATCCGTTATTGCTGATCAAGAAAATCTACCATTGACGATGACCAGTATCACGCAGTTGAATGGCAATACTCAATACACTGTGGCGCTAGACAGTTGGCACTACCAAAGTGAAGGTGGCGAGATGACGTTCTCGACAACGCCCGCCACATTGAAAGGTGATATTTCGGTGCTAGGTGAAATCACTTATCAACTGAATGTTCCTTCTGTTGAGTTGGATTTTACCAGTGGTGAAAAAATGATGCTTTCACAGCTAACTGGTCAAGGTATAGGTAAACAAGATAAAGGCTTCTGGCTAGGACAACAGTCATTGGCGTTAGCAAAAATTAATCTTGTCGATGGCCTAGGTGAAAATACGCTGAGTATGGACAACATGCGTTATTCCTTTGATTCGGTATTAAAAGGAGAGCCTTCTCGTTTTGATAGTAATCACTTGATTGAGATGGATAAATTAACTTATAGCGAAGGCGAGGTGAAGGACCTCAATCTTGATTTTACCTTGGGTGATTTAGATGGTGACGCTTTTGAGAAGCTTTCAACGCTTTACCAAAATAGCCCAGAACTTTCTGATGAGGACATTCAGCAAGCACTACCTTATGTGCAATCATTATTCGAGAAAGGTTTTTATCTATCGATGAATAAAATGGCGCTAAAAGTTGGCCAAGGTGAGTTTGAATCAAACTGGAAGATAGCGGTTCCTGAAGGGACAAATAATGTGGTGCAAGATCCGAGTACCATTTTACCAGCCTTAACCGGCCACATTGATACCTTCATTTCTGACCAGCTGGTTGAAGATTTTCCTTTTATCCAGCAAGGTATTGATGAGCTTGTTGTGATGGAAATTATGCAGCAAACCGATCAAGGATATCGACTCCAAGCTGAACTGAAACAGGGCAACTTGGAATTTGAAAATGGCAACCAAATGCCGCTATTGACACTATTACTTCCGGCATTGATGCGATAGCGAACGGCGCTCAAGCAAACGATTTCGCGAGTTTTAGCAATCAGTAAGAGAAAAGAGCCGATAGAAGCTCTTTTCTCGCTTTTTATCCACATCAAAAAGTGGTATTAATCACATTAATTGTCGATAGCAGGAGCAAGGAACTCATGGAATCAAATCAAGCGGGCCCAGTCTATAATTTCAGCGCAGGCCCAGCAGCCTTACCTAAAGCCGTGATGGAAAAAGCGCAAGCCGAGTTTATTAACTGGAACGAGCTTGGCACGTCCGTTATGGAAATTAGTCATCGCAGTAAACCTTTTATTCATGTTGCTCAAGAAGCGGAGCAAGATCTGCGAGATTTGCTTAATATCCCGAGTAATTACAAAGTATTATTTTGTCAGGGTGGAGCGCGCGCTCAGTTTGCGGCGGTGCCTTTAAACTTATTAGGCGATGCGACTAAAGCGACCTATATTGATGCGGGTTACTGGGCTGAAAGTGCGGTCAAAGAAGCGAAGAAATATTGTGAAATCGATGTTTTCAACGCCAAAGTGACCAAAGAGGGCAAAACAGCGGTATTACCAGCCAGCGAATGGAAAATCGATCCTGAGTCAGCTTACGTGCATTTTTGTCCGAATGAAACGATAGATGGTATTGAGATTAATGATTTACCAGATACAGACAAACCGATTGTAGCTGATATGTCATCTACGATTTTGTCGCGCCAAATAGACGTCTCAAAGTACGGGGTCATTTATGCGGGAGCGCAGAAAAACATTGGGCCAGCGGGGATCTGTATTGCGATTGTTCGTGATGATTTGCTTGATTTAGCCAGTGATGTGCTACCGACTATATTGAATTATAAAGTGCAAGCTGAACAAGATTCTATGTTCAACACGCCGCCTACGTTTGCGTGGTATTTGTCGGGTCTCGTGTTCAAGTGGCTAAAAGGGCAGGGTGGTGTCGCGGCGATTGAGAAAATCAACCGCGAGAAAGCAGCGCTGCTTTATAACGCAATTGATGAGTCACCTTTCTATCGCAATACCATTCACCCAGACAACCGTTCACTGATGAATGTGCCTTTCCAATTAGTGAAACCAGAGTTGGATAGTACGTTTTTAGAGTTGGCTGAAGCGCGTGGTTTAGTCTCGCTACAAGGTCACCGAGTCGCGGGTGGTATGCGTGCCTCGATTTACAATGCGATGACACTGGAAGGCGTTCAAGCCTTAGTTGATTTTATGCAAGAGTTTGAACAGCAGTACGCCTAACGTTTTTTGATGGTATCAAAAACGATATAACATAAAATACGACCTTAAAAAACAAAGCCCACTAAGTGGGCTTTGTCATTAATCGGCTAGATTGAAGAGCATTACAATTTGTCGGTTAACTCAATTGCTTGGCCAATATAGTTGGCTGGTGTCATCTCTTTCAAGCGTGCTTTTTCCGCTTCAGGTAGCGCAAGGCCATCAATAAAGTGGCGCATTGCTTCACCATCGACTCGCTTACCGCGCGTGAGTTCTTTCAATTTTTCGTACGGTTTTTCGATGCCGTAGCGGCGCATAACTGTTTGCACTGGTTCAGCAAGGACTTCCCAGTTTTTATCGAGCTCAGCAAGCAGCGCATCACGGTTCACTTCCAGTTTACTGATCCCTTTTAGCGTTGAAGTGTAGGCGATGATCGCATAACCAACACCCACACCAAGGTTACGCAGCACGGTTGAATCTGTTAAGTCACGTTGCCAGCGAGAGATAGGCAGCTTTTGTGCTAGGTGATTGAACACGGCATTAGCAAGGCCTAAGTTGCCTTCTGAGTTTTCAAAATCGATCGGGTTGACTTTATGTGGCATTGTCGATGAACCAATTTCACCTGCAATGGTTCTTTGTCTGAAGTGGCCCAAAGCGATATAGCCCCAAATGTCACGATCGAAGTCGATCAGAATAGTATTGAAGCGGGCAACGGCATCAAATAGCTCTGCGATATAATCATGTGGCTCAATTTGTGTGGTATAAGGGTTCCACGCCACACCTAGCGATTCAGTGATAAACTCTTCACTAAAGGTATGCCAGTCGAGTTCTGGATAGGCTGAAAGGTGAGCGTTGTAGTTACCTACTGCGCCGTTTACTTTTGCGAGAATCTCGATATTGGCAATCTGCTTATATTGGCGTTCCATACGGTACGCTACGTTAGCCATCTCTTTACCCATAGTACTTGGTGATGCTGGCTGTCCGTGGGTACGAGACAATAACGGAATATCGCGATACTCTTCTGCTAAGTGACGAATAGCATCAATAATGTTGCGCATTTCAGGAAGAAGCACGGTATCGCGAGCTTCTTTGAGCATTAGCGCGTGAGATGTGTTGTTGATGTCTTCTGAAGTACAAGCAAAGTGAATGAATTCATTAACGGCGTGCAGCTCAGGAACACCCGCTACTTTTTCTTTTAAGAAATACTCTACAGCCTTAACATC
>NZ_CAWNIB010000103.1:0-6209 GCF_963874405.1 Vibrio sp. V08_P9A1T1 | reverse complement strand
AATGATTAGTTTTTCTAATTCAAATCATAGATTTTTATCTTGCTCAACTTCACACTTTTAGATTGATAAAAGCGCCTAGCCTCACTAATATCTCGCGCCGAAAGAGCGATACTTTTAACGCTGGCCATTAGTTTCATTATTCATATTAATTATATTTCGTAGTTGCACTATTGTGCAGGAGATAGACCATGTCCGCATCGTTTCCGTTAGTGAAACTCACATTTTTAATTGCGATTTTGACCGCTGTCGGCCAAATGACACAAACGATGTACGTCCCGTCCATTGGCCATATGGCGGGAGAATTTTTAGTTTCTCCTGCATCACTGCAGGCGGTCATGGCATGTTATTTAATCCCTTATGGACTATCACAATTTGTCTATGGTCCATTGTCAGACCGTCTAGGACGCAAACCGATTATTATCGCTGGGTTGCTGATTTATATTGCAGGATCGCTACTCGCATTATTTGCTCACCAATACGATTGGTTTTTGGTCGGTAGTTTTATTCAAGGGCTTGGCATTGGGTGTGGTGGCGCAATGTCTCGAACCCTTACTCGAGACTGTTTTTCAGGAGCAGAATTACATAAGGCCAATAGCCTTATCAGCATGTGCGTTATTTTTTCACCACTCATTGCTCCTGTTCTTGGTGGGTACTTAACAGAAAGTTTTGGCTGGCGCTCTAGTTACTTATTTTTATCCCTATTCGCGATTGCCGTGGTGATCACTATGATGACGAGTATGGTAGAAACATTGCCTAAAGCGGCTCGCAGACACGAATCGGTTGCAAACAGCTATCGCTATGTGCTGAGTGACAAACGTTTCCAAGGGTATTTAATTTGTCTCGTGGCGACTTTCTCTGGTGTCGCGGTGTTTGAAGCCGCTGCAGGTGTATTACTTGGTGGCGTTTTGCAACTGCCTGCCACCACCGTCAGCTTATTGTTTGTCTTACCGATCCCTGGTTATTTAGTTGGTGCGGCGCTATCGAGTGTTATTGCGTTGAACTTCAACGAAAAAAGCGCCTTGTATGTGGGATTGGTAGCAATAGCATTAGGTTCATTGGTGGTGTTTGTTCCTGGAGTGTTGGGGCAAACCAGCGCATTGACATTAATTGGTGGTGCCACCGTCTATTTTCTCGGTGCAGGCATTCTCTTTCCCGCAGCGACCACTGGAGCGTTAACACCACTGCCTTACCATGCAGGAACAGGAGGTGCTGTGTTAGGCGGTATGCAAAACCTTGGGGCTGGTTTAGCCACCCTTTTAGCGTCGGCTATTCCAGCTCATGACCAGATGCCACTTGGCGCATTGATGCTGTTGATGTCTGTGTTTGCTGTGGTTGGTTTGATTCGTGTTTACAGTAAACATGATCCATCAAATGAAATGCCATTGGCTGTTTAATAAACTGTAATGAAGAAAAAGCAGACAGGTACCCGCCTCTCTGCTTTTTTATTTGCTTTTTTTATTTTAGACGTAACGCTGGATTCGACAATTCAATAGCAAAGTCAGTCAATCTTCATCCATCCTTCCGGTGCGCTTAACCCCCAGCGTGACATTTCGCCCTGATGATAAATAGCACGCCCTTGCTGGCCGATTTGGATAGGAATGCGGCTTGCGTCTTCATTATTATTTAAAATGCGTAACACCGTTTTACCCGCCATTTCGCCTTGGTCACGACCGGCTAACACTACACCCCCAGCCGCTTTGCCCGCACCGATCGAAAAATCCCAAAAACCAAATAAAGGAACCTCTGTATGTTGGTTTGTCCACGTTAATACAGTATCCGCTGGCACATTATTTTCGCTCTCATCGACCAAGGTTTGGTAAAGCCCCACGACTATGGCGCCAAATCCTTGCTCTTTAGCTGTGCTTATTCTTGTCTGCCATTCTTTCTCCGTCGCCACCGAAGCTATCTCTGTCGCAATGCCTAAATTCTTTTCAATCATACTCGCTTGGGTTTGCATAAATTCCAACGCAATACTCGCCGTACTACCCGAATCAAATAACACCAATACTTTACGCTTATCTTTATCGAGCATCCGGCCAATTTCTCCCATGGTTTTCACATAGAGGGGGCGCTCTAAAATACCAGTCACTTTGGCTTGCCCTTGGTATTGAGCCATGAATTTTCGTGGGTTGGAATTAATCCCCAGAAACACGATTGAGATTGGCTCGTTGTAGAGTTTCGGCAGCATATAAACCAACGCATTGTCGTCACCTAAAACCACCACCTGTGGTTTCAGTTGCTGATATCGGCTAAAGGCTTGTTCGGCGATTTGTGAATAACGGCTCGCTGGTACCCGTTTGGTGTCCATCTCAAAGGTATGCAGTTCATGCGCAGGCGTTAACGACTGCTTAAGGGCGGATACATAGCTAGCGTCCCATTCATAACCTTGCTCGTAGCTCTCTATTAAGAGTACTTTTCCCGCCATAACGGGCACACTTATAAAACACAATATCCATATCCAACGCATGAACTGCCTCCAATGATTCGGCTATTTTTTTATAGTGTAGTCAATAAGATGTTATTCACACTTCCCATGTGACATCTATACTCAAATTATCACTCAAAAAAATGAGAAGCAGGATGAACAAAAGCCGAACATTTAATGAAAGCATTGATAACCCACTATCGAGTCGTATTGGTCGCAGGATCATTTTTTTTCTTGTCATTTTGAGTGGGGCTGTCACCCTGATGACAACGTTAGCACAAACATATTTCGACTATGACAGGGAGTTCGATGATGTGGCTCAGCGTCATCACGAAATAGAATTCGTTCATGCCGAATTGCTTGCCGCTTCTTTATGGAATTATGATCTCTTAACACTTCAACAACGTTTAGATGGCTTAGTGAATTTACCTAAAATTAATTATTTGGAAGTCACATCTGACAGCTATCAGTTCAGTGCGGGGGAAAAAGTGACGGAGCAATTAGTCGCACACCGTTATCCCATGCTTTATATCAACCCAAAAACGGAAGCCAAAGAGCAGATTGGTGAGATCTACGTTGAGTCTAATGCCCAAGAAATCTACAACTACTTAATCAAGCAGTTTCTACTGATATTGGTCGTGAACGCGATTAAGACTGCCTTTATTTGTTACGCTATTTTGATGATTTTCCATGAGAGCGTAAATCGACGAGTCTTCGCCATTGCTCAATACTTACGCAAATACAACCCTCGCCATCCACCAAAACCACTAAAACTTCCTCATAAGAAATGGATTATGGGGCATAACGATGAACTCACTTGGCTGGCCGATGAGACTAATAAAATCACCGGAAATGTAACTACGTTGTACAGCAATATAAAACTTGAACAAGAACGATTAGCCGATTTTACGGACGTCTCATCAGACTGGTTATGGGAGACGGATAGTACTGACAGATTGATTTACACTTCCGAATCCATGCGTCAAGCTTTAGAGATCAGTGAAAATAGCAAGCCACTACTTTCAGAGGTTGACTCACTGAGATATATGAAAAAATTACTCCAATCCATTACTAAACACTGCTCATTTTCAATGTGTGAAGAGACGATTATCATCAATGATTGTAAGCACTATCTGATGTTTCAAGCGGTAGCACGCTATGAGGAGGATATGTTTCTCGGGTTACGGGGCACTGCCATTAATATTACCGAGCTAAAACTGGCTCAGCTTGAACTACAAAAACTCAACCAAAACTTAGAGCGTCAAGTCGCCAAACGAACCTGCGATCTGGAAAACAGTATTGAGCAACTAAAAGCCACGCAAACACAGTTGATTGAATCTGAGAAATTAGCGGCTTTAGGTGGTTTAGTTGCAGGGGTGGCACATGAAGTCAACACGCCATTGGGTATCGCGGTGACCGCAAGTTCGGTAATCATTGAGGTCACACAAGAGCTAAATACCGCCTTCGCCAACCAAACGCTTACAAGCCAGCAGTTTTCTGAATTGATGCAGAGAATGAATGAAACCAATACGATGCTTGAAAGCAACTTAAATCGTGCTGCCAAACTGATCCGAGACTTTAAACAAACAGCGGTCGATCAGGTATCTGAGAGTCGTAGTCAATTCTCGATCCACCAAGTATTAAGCGCGTTGATCGCTAGCCTACATCCTGAAACTAGGAAAATTCCAGTCATCCCACAACTAGAGGGAGATGTCGGACTCACAATGAATAGCTTACCAGGCGTCCTCACTCAAATTGTCTCGAACTTAGTAATGAATAGCGTCAACCACGCTTTTAGTGATGAGAAAAACCCCATAATAACCATTGCGTTCCAACAGGAAGGAGAGAATATCCTCTTAGAATATAAAGATAATGGTTGTGGTGTTGAACCTAAACTGCACCATAAAATCTTTGAGCCATTCTTTACCAGCAAAAGAGGTAGAGGAGGATCCGGTCTTGGCTTAAATCTTGTGTTCAACCTTGCCACTCAGAAATTGAAGGGGAAACTTCAATTTAATTCCAATGTGGGTCAAGGTGTACATTACGTCTTTACTCTACCCAAAGCACTTGAACTCAGCGAGGTCACACTGAGTTCCGATCAAAAGAAAAGGCATTAAAGATGCCAATCAATCGTTGCATTCAATCGTTGCATTGTCGACAAGCAAGATGGAGAAATTTATTAATCTGGGTGTTGATCTCGAATGGCAATGAAATCATCCCAATGCGCCAGCATCAAATCAACCAACATGGGGTCAAAATGCTTTCCTTTTTGCACAACAATTTCTTGCTTGATCGCCTCTTCCGGCCAAGCATCTTTATAACTGCGTTTAGAACCAAGAGCATCAAACACATCAGCTAATGCGGTGATTCTGCCACTGATAGGAATGCCTTCACCAGCTAATTGGTTTGGGTAACCGCTTCCATCCCATTTTTCATGGTGAGAACCGGCAATCTCTTTCGCTTTGATAATTAAACTGCGTTTTGAACGACTTAAGATATCAACACCGTATTCAACGTGTTTTTGCATGATCGCCCATTCTTGAGCGTCCAATTTCCCTGGTTTATGAAGAATACTATCAGGGATCGCCACTTTACCTACATCGTGCAGGGGTGACGCATTTTTAATCATATAAATATCCTGCTCAGGTAGGGTCATTAATGTGGCTAATTTTTCACAGATCAGAGAAACACGCTGTACGTGAGCCCCTGTTTCTTTGCTTCTGGCTTCGACGGCATTGGCTAAGTTATAAACAAGCTCCCTCGATGTTTCGCGTAAATCAAGCTGTAAGTTCAAGTTCTCAAAAGTCAGCCCAATATTATGCATATAGATTTCAAGTAGACGTTCATCGTTTTCAGACAAGCGCTCAAGTAAATTGATATAGAGTAGATTCTCTACGCCACGGCTGTCTGTCATATACAGTACAGAAGCATCATCATAGCTATGAGACATTTTGGTCTGCAAAGCAAGAAGACAACGCTTAGCCACTTCCGAAGGTAAGCGCGAGAAATCACAATCAGAATAAAAATCGACAAATCCTCCAATAGCCGCGAGCGTTAAAGCACACGAACCTTCACCATCTGACTTAGGCTGAACGATGCAGTAAAAAGCAGATGCGTGAAGCTTTAACAAGGAGGTGAGTTGACTTAATACCGATTCAGCATAAGCTTGCAAGGTGGTAGTATTTTGTACCTTCGCTGAGGCTTCAATTACGCGTTTAAGCCCCTCTTTCTGCTCTTCTATCAAACAGAGATCCCGATAAGATCGCAACATCGAATAGAGCAGGGTTCTGAGTTTTTGTGTGGTAAGTTCTGTTTTCTCTTTATAGTCATCGATTTCATACTCTTGGATGACCGTATCTTCAGGGGCTTGTCCTGCTTGACCCGTGCGCAGCACTAAACGAATAATTTTATTCCTACACTCTTCACGAATATATTTTACCAATTCCAAACCTGCATTTTCGGTCTCCATGACAACATCGACTAATGCCAACGCAATATCTTGCTTTGTTCTGATGAGCTCTTTGGCTTCAATGCCAGACATGGCAGACAAGAGCTCTAGCGGTCGTCCTTGAAATGAAAAACCTCTTAGTGCTAAACGAGTGATCTGGTGCATCTGCTCATCATCATCCACCAGCAGTACTCGCCATGGCTTATTTTCAACACTAAGTTCATGACTCTCTTCACTCTTTGGTTGAGTCTCTTGTCGAAAATCCGCAAACAGATCCATCGCTTATCTCTCTATATTGACAATATTCCTACTCTTATAGGTTTAGCACATAACCGT
>NZ_CAWNIB010000102.1:0-6243 GCF_963874405.1 Vibrio sp. V08_P9A1T1 | reverse complement strand
GGATTAGATGCACTAGGCTGGGACCCAAACTTTAGACCAGACGTTGAACAAGTATCCTCAGATATCGTCAATCTGGGCTTTGTCTTAAATGTCATTGAAGATCAAGATGAAAGATTGGAAGCCTTACTTGGGGCTTGGGAGTTAACAGAAAGGCTCCTGATTGTAGCCGTCATGCTAGCCAACGAAACTTATATCAATCAGTTTAAGCCTTATAAAGATGGAGTTATTACTTCACGTAACACCTTCCAAAAATACTACGCACAGTCAGAAATTAAAGCTTATCTTGAACGGAGCCTTCAGGAAGAAGCGATCGCTATTGCACCGGGTATATTTTACCTCTTTAAAGATAAACTAGAAGAACAGCGCTACTTACAAAGTAAATACCAACGTCATCATCAATGGCAGCAGCTCACCTCACCACAGCCAATGGAAGCAAAAGACAAAGCAAAGCTGGTCATCGCCCAGCATCAAGCTCTGTTTGATAATTTTTGGAATACTTGCCTAGAGCTTGGTCGGATACCTGCAAACGATGAGTTTGCAGCAAGTGAACAGGTTCGCAGCCTCATTGGCTCACATAAGAAAACCTTTACTTTGATCGGTGACATGTTTGATACCAAAGCATTTAAACAAGCAGAAAGACGACGCAAGGAAGACCTTTTACTTTATTTTTCAATGGGATTATTTGAAAAGCGCAAACCCTACACACAACAACCTGAAAACTTGAAAAGAGATATCAAAGCGCTTTTTGGCGATTACAACACTGCAATTAACCTAGCGACTGAGCTATTATTCGCCATAGCTGATAAGCCCCTGATTCAAGCACAATGCGAAAAAGCTCATCAACAGTTACCTGCTAGTGTGTTAAACCCCGATCACTCACTAATCTTCCATAAATCATGGTTAGATGAGTTACCGTTACTGCTTAGAGTTTATGTAGGCGCGGGGTTACAAATGTACGGTGAATTGGATGAATCTATCGACCTGATTAAAATTCATATTCGCTCTGGGAAATTGACACTAACGCGCTACGACAACTTTGACAATTCCGTGCCCTACTTAGTGGAGCGAATAAAGGTTAAAATGGCCGAGCAAGATATTGATTTTTTTGACTACGTTGATGAAAAAAATCGCCCGCCGTTGTTAAACAAACATCTATTTCTACCGATCACGCACACAGACTACAAGAAACAGCTTAGCTTTGATAAACGATTAGCCAAGCTGATGGAGTTTGAACCAGCTGAAGAAACTCAGATGATACGAGCGGAGTTTGAGGTGCTTTTGGGCAAACATCATAAGGAAATCAGAGGTTTTACTTTTGGCAATCTAAAATCAACTTCAAATTAACTGTAAATAAGATCAGCATCAAAATCATAAATTTCGATCTGTTTCCTTTGAATTCCTATGCCTTTTTCAATGATTATTTCCGCTAATTGTTCACCATCTATTAGAACAATAGGAACACAACCCGGTTTAAATGAAACTTCTTGAGCTTCTTTAGTAAAGCTGCTTGTCGTAATAAAGATGCCTTGCTCATATTCGCCAGTTATATCCCCTCTAAATTGAGAAACATCTGGACGACCAACTTTATTATTTTCAGCGTATCGCTTGCACTGCGCCGCTACTCTCATCTCAGCGATACCGATCTTTAAAGCGCCTTTCACATCTATTCCACCATCACGGCCGACAGATGTTACATTCATTCTCCTGAAACCATAGCGATTTAAGAAATGCTTGCTAAACTCTTCAAACTCATTAGGTTTCAGAGCACGTAAGTAGGCCAATATCTCAGCTTTACATTTCTCTTTTTGCTGTGCAGCGAGCTCAAAAATTTGCTCGGAACAATCATCACTTTGCAGCTCTTCAGAAGAAGGCTCTTTAATTTCATAACCTACCGTAAACTCGCGATACTGTTCCAGAAGTTCATACTTCCCATCTGTGTGCTTATAAAAATACCTGTCAGCATTCATCTTTGTAAATGCTTTATTCTTAGAGTGCTTATCCATCGTAACCCTAAGAACTTCAAGCGGCTTTTTTGCTCCAAAAGCATACAAATGCTGTCCCACGATTACTTCGTACACTTCAGTTGCCGTTGCTGGCTTTTGAATCGAATTTAGTGCTGCAATAGCCGCTTCATAAATTTTCATAGCGATTTATAAGTATTGTTTAATCTTTTCAATAATTTCCGCCAATGGTAACTCTTTTGTTTGGTAACACCAAGACATACGGATCGCACAATCGATACGATCTTCATCAAACCCCATCGCTGTTAATACGTGGCTCGGTGTATAGCTTGAAGATGTGCAAGCAGAACCATTCGAAACGGCAGCAATCCCCTTCAACGCAACCATAGCAGCCTCTGAGTTCACTTGTTGAATGGAAAAATTAAGTACATGTGGTGCTGTATTGCGCCCATTAACCTCTATTCCAATTTCAGCAAGTGCTCTCAGTGCTTCATCTTTTAACTTTTGACAGTGCTGCGACCATATTTCAGAGTTTTTATTAGCCAAAGAACACGCCTCTCCTAAACCGGCTATCAGTGCTACAGGCAACGTACCGGGTCTTAAACCCCGCTCTTGACCACCTCCATACATCAGAGGTTGCAATGGGATTTTTTTAAACCCTCTTCGTTTCACAATAAGAGCTCCAACACCTTTCGGCGCGTATAGCTTATGACCACTCACACTAATCATATCGATACGATTGTTTTTTAAAGCTTCACTATACTTTCCGAATCCTTGGGCTGCATCAACGTGAAAATATGTATCATGCCCTTCTAAAACAGCAGCGTATCCTGTGATGTCCTGAAATGAACCTGTCTCATTATTGATATGCATCATACTGACAAGAAAAGTATCGGGCCTTAGCGCTTCCGCTAATGACTCTTTTGATACCAGTCCAGACTCATCACAATCTAGGTAAGTAACGTCAAAACCTTCCGACTCTAGAACCTGTACAGGTTCTAAAACCGCCTTGTGTTCAATTTTAGTTGTAATTATGTGTTTTTTGCTTTCCTTTAACGCCCAAGCTTTCAGTCCAAGAATTGCAATGTTGTTACTCTCTGTCGCACCGCTAGTAAAAAACACCTCATTTTTTTCAATGCCGACAACATCTGCAATTTGTTGTCTTGCTAACTCGGTTGCTTGCTTCGCTTTCACACCAAACTCATGAGTCCTGCTGCCTGAGTTGCCAAACTCGTCGATCATGTATTTACAAACGATCTCAGCTACTTCAGGAGCAATGGGAGTAGTTGCGTTGCAATCTAGGTATGTAGTCATTAAAAAGCCTTAACAAATTGGGAGACAATAACAAGTGACTCGCGTATAGTACACGCCACTGTTCGTACGAACAAAGAAAAGTGTTCGTAAAAACACCGATGTGTAGATAGAGATATGACTGATGTAATTTCCGGGACTTCATTCCCAGCCATTAAAGGCATACAAGCAGACACCGAATTTTACACGGTGATGTGCCCACTCAAAAGGTTAAAAAGGATTTTTACGTTTGATGAAAGTGCTTTACCTGTAAATGAGCGTGCGCAACGGCTATTGAACCCTGATCGCATACCAGAGATCAGCAACTATATACTGGAGAACAGAGACAGTTACGTCTTTTCGGCCCTTACTGCATGTATCGACGGTGAAACTGAGTTCATTCCAATAGGACAAGGTAAACATCAACAAAAAATTGGAACATTGACTATCGATGACGATGCTGAAGTCTATATTACTGACGGGCAGCATCGCAATGCGGCCATTAATGAAGCTCTTAAACAGGATCCATCTCTTGGTGAGGAGAACATTTCAGTAGTTTTTTTTGTTGGTAAATCCTTACCTGAAAGGCAAAAAATATTTAAAGACCTCAATTTATACCCAGTCAAAACCGATAGTTCACTCAGTATTACTTACGATGGCAGACCTGATGCCCTCCTTTCAAAAAGCGTAGTTTTCGAGAGCAAAACGTTGTCTAAGTTGATACATATGGAGAACAGCAATCTTGGTACGCGCTCCAAAAAACTAGTAAGTCACAGTGCATTGAACAAAGCAACCAAGGAGCTTTTCGATGTAGTCAACGAACATACTTATCAGGAGCAAGCTGTCATAGCGAGGGAATTCTGGGAACATCTCGTTGAAGTGATACCAGCATGGCAATTAGTTTACAAAGAGCAAGTTTCAGGTGGCGAGATAAGGGAAGAGTCAATCCACGCTTACTCTGTGACCTTTCAAGCTTTGGGTATCGTCGGAAATTGGCTTCTAAAGAACGATCCTCTTTGGAAAACGAAAACTCTCGCATTGAAAGATATTGATTGGTCAAGAAGTAACAAGCGCGACTGGGAAGGAAGATGTGTTGTTAATGGTGCTATGCGCAACTCATCAGTAGCAATGAAATTAACAGCAAACCGAATTAAACACTACCTTTCTATTCCTTTAAGCGCGAAAGAAAAAGCCGAAGAAATCAAATTCAAACAAGCGAAACAGCGCCAGTGAACCACGAAGTAAATCCAATTATGACTGTAAATACTGTACAAACACGCTACTCAGCATTTAACGAGCTCGGCTTCAAAGAAACAATCCAACGCTTGGTTACTAAGACAAAAGATCTTTATCAGAAAGATGACATTCCTTGGGTGATAGGCTACAGCGGCGGGAAAGATTCAACAGCGATACTTCAAATAGTATGGAATGCTGTAGCAGAGCTTAAAAAAGAAGGTAAAGCAACGAAGTCTGTGCACGTCATTAGCACGGATACCTTGGTTGAAAACCCGATAGTCGCGCTTTGGGTCGATCGTTCCTTGAAGCAGATGAAAAAAGCAGTAGACGAACAAAACTTACCTATCCATCCACACCGTCTTACGCCAAAAACAGAAGACAGGTTCTGGGTCAATTTAATAGGTAAAGGCTACCCTGCACCTCGCTATAAGTTCCGCTGGTGTACAGACAGGCTAAAAATTAGCCCTTCAAATTCCTTCATCCAGAATGTCGTGAAAAAGAATGGGGAAGCCATCTTAGTATTAGGAACTCGTAAGCATGAAAGCACGGTTCGAGCGGCGAGTATGGAAAATATCGAAAACCGTTCAGACAATACACGTAAAAATGACGGACTCAACGTTAACACGCAACTAGACCGTGTCTGGGTATATACGCCAATCGAAGATTGGACCAATGATGATGTCTGGTCTTTTTTAACTCAACAGAAAAATCCATGGGGCTACAGAAATGCTGACTTGCTCGGTATGTATCAAGGTGCTACGGATGGTGGAGAATGTCCGCTAGTTGTTGACAAATCGACACCAAGCTGTGGGGATAGCCGCTTCGGTTGTTATGTCTGTACCATGGTTGGTGAAGATAAGTCTATGGCTGCCATGATCGCAAATGATGAAGAAAAAGAATGGATGTTGCCGCTGCTCGCACTTCGCAATGAAATCGATATCAATGATGCGAACAAAGACATAAAAGCGAACAAGATCGCGAGAGACAAACATAACCGAGACTTCCGAAGAATGAACGGTAGTCTAACTGTCCATATCAGTATGAAAGAGTTCAGCGAACAAAAAGACTTAACTGATAGCGAAGATATGTTCGAGTTATTAGCACAGTACGAAGACAATACTGATTACAAATACGAGAACTTGCCTGCTGATATCGTCCGTGGTCCATACAAACAAGCTTTTAGAGAATCAATGCTTCGTAAAGTTCTACAGGCGCAAATGGAAGTCAGAGAATGCGGGCCGCAGGATGTTAAAAACATAGAACTGTTGACTCTCGAGGACTTAGAGGAAATTCGTCGTATCTGGGTTGATGAGAAAAACGAAGTAGAAGACAAGGTTCCTCTCATTTATGAAGAAGTCACGAGGCAAAAATACAAGGGCGCACCGAGAGCGTACAGCCCAGTTGTTAATAACGCTATTCTCAGCAAACTCAAGGAATTTTGTGCTAAGTACGAAGACCCTGATGAACTAAAGTACCAACAACTTAGAACATTACTTTCTATCGAAGATAGATATAAGCATCAACTACGACGAGCAAAGATTTCCGAGGATTTAGAATCCGCGATCGACAAAGGTGCTTTTGAGAGTATCGATCATGCCCGCCGATTTGCTCTCGATAAAGTAAAAAATGAAGTGCTCGTAAAGCTTAACCGACTAAAAAGTGTTGGTAAAGACAACGAGTTCTTAATGAATATTGTATCCAACCTTCAGATTTTGGATGCTAAAAAGGAAATTAGTAAGGTAAATAAATATAAAGC
>NZ_CAWNIB010000101.1:0-6249 GCF_963874405.1 Vibrio sp. V08_P9A1T1 | reverse complement strand
GTTGTCACTTGATGATTTCGGCACGGGCTACGCCTCTTTCAGCTATTTGAAAAAATTTCCCTTCGATTGCATAAAAATAGATAAAAGCTTTGTACATCAATTGGATCAAAGTGAGGAAGATAAAGAAATTGTTCGCTCAATCATTCACGTTGCCAAAAAATTAAAGCTGAAAGTGATCCTCGAAGGGATTGAAAATCAAAGCCAAGAAGACTTTATCATCAGTGAAGGGTGTGAGTTTGGCCAAGGCTATTTCTATGGTAAACCAATGCCTTGTGACGAGTTTGAGGCTGGGCTACTGAACCAAAATTATGCACACCCTGCCGAGACAAAGGTTTTGTAGGATAAAGGAATCCCTTATCATGTCTTTACTCTCAGTGTGGCGGTTCCTATAATCGCCGCCTTTCCTTTCCAAACGAGCGATATCGAGATGGATTTATTAACATCAATTCTCAAAAAGCTAGAAAAACAGAACTACCGCGCCTATCAGCAGATCAAAGGTCAATACGAATTTGGTGATTTCACCTTGCATATCGATCATATCCAAGCGGACCCTTACGCTTCTGCATCTCGCTTTCGCGCTACTCGAGCATGGTCTCTGACCGGTCTGGAATGGTTAAAAGAGAAATCACCGGCTTATCAAATGGCTGCAAGAGATTTTATCGCTCGTAGTTTTGCGGAGTTTGCTAAGCAAGAGAACCATATTGCCATCGCATTGACGGGCCAAACGGTGCTTGATAGTACAGCTGTTCTCTTTACGGAGCATGGTATTGAGCTTCGTTTTCGCATCAATTTACCCGCTGAAGGTCGTGACATTCTGGCCAAGAAAGCGCTCAACATCATCACCTTCTACCTGCCAAAATTCATTCGCCGAGCCACCATTGAACGTGAACTGGATAAAGATGCCCTACTTGAGCATTGCGCTGTGATCGAAGATCAAGAAGCAATGCGTGCACAACTGGTACAGCACAATCTGGTTGCTTTTGTGGCTAATGGCAGCGTATTACCTCGCTTGGCAGGTAACTGTGATCTGCCGATGAAAGACGCCGTTACTTTCCAAGCCCCCACATCGCTAGAAGTCGAGCTTGAGACACCAAACCAAGGCAAAATTAAAGGACTCGGCATCCCCAAAGGTATAACCCTTATCGTCGGCGGTGGTTTTCACGGTAAATCGACTTTGTTAACGGCGATTGAGCGTTCAATTTACAACCATATTCCCGGCGATGGCCGTGAGCGAATTGTTACGGATCATCAAGCCATGAAAATTCGCGCTGAAGATGGCCGTTGCGTACATAATTTAAATTTGTCCAACTACATCAATCACCTACCTATGGGTAAAGAAACCTCCGATTTCAGCACTCAAGATGCGTCTGGTTCAACATCGCAAGCAGCGTGGTTACAAGAATCCATTGAATCTGGCGCTAGTACATTACTGATTGATGAAGATACTTCCGCCACCAACTTCATGATCCGTGATGAGCGTATGCAAGCGCTGGTTAGTAAAGGTGATGAGCCCATTACACCATTGGTTGATCGTATCGGGCAACTTCGCGATGATTTGGATATCTCAACACTGATTGTTATGGGGGGATCCGGTGATTACTTAGATGTCGCCGATACTGTCATCCAGATGCATGACTACCACGCCGTTGATGTGACTAACAAGGCTAAAGAAGTCATCAAACAGCATCCAACTGCTCGTCACAACGAGTGTGAAACGCCACTGGCTATTTTCCCAGAACGCGCTGTGAATCGCACTGCGCTGCAAAAATTACTGGTTGATGGTAAATTCCGAGTCTCTGCCAAAGGCGTTGATTCGCTTCGCTTTGGCAAAGAATTTACGGATTTAAATGCGTTAGAACAATTGGAGTCACCTTCTGAAGTCAATGCGATTGGCTGGACTTGGTTCCAGTTTGCGCAGACTCCGGGGTGGTCAGCGCAACCAAGCAAAGAGATGATGGCTTTATTAGCAGGAACATGGCACCAAAATATGCCAAACCACGGTGATTTGGCGAAACCACGTGTCATCGATGTGATGGCGGCGTTGAACCGTATGCGCAAGTCGCAATTTAAAAACCACCAGTAAAGATTAACTCCCCTACAACAAAAGCAAAAAGAAGCGAGAGATCGCTTCTTTTTTACTTCAGTACCTTATTGCTTCAGTACATTACAGGTAGTTAGCTTAGGTATGCCTTACAGTGCCAGTTGACCTTATTCGGCGAACATCTTGTCTAGAGTTTAAGGTTTGGGCTTTAACTATTTTGCCGCAAAATATTCCATGCTTCACACAACACTCGAAACGTTTCAGCATTGCCATTGTCTCTATCTGGATGCCACTTTAGTGCCAACTTGCGCCATGTTTTCCGGATTTCAATTTGCGTCGCTTCCACTGGTAATTTAAACAGCCTCAATGCTTGAAGACGATTCATATTAAGGTTACTCGTTCCACCCATTGCTTTACGGTAACGAGTCCAAAATTCGTTCAACAAGCGGCGCACTTCTCCTTCATCAGCCTCATAATTTTTCCACTGAGTGTAATAATCACGCAATGGATCATCTGGGTCGATTTCGCAACTAACGGCACGATGCGCAGGCATTAGTACAATGTCCATTGCTGATACTTGTAACCACTTTTCAGGGTAAAGCGTCTCTTGAAGCTGATAGAGCGCGTTCATGATCAAAAAATTACGCTTAAAGAGGTCTTTTTCAGGTGCGCTATCAAGTACAGGCATGAATCCCTGTTCACTTAAATGTGCCGCTAACGTATGGACTTTCCAACCGGAAGGCTGTTTACGCAACACCTCCAACATTGGCCAAAGCAGCGGATTTTCCATGTAAGATTGAAACTGAGCGGTAAGTTCTAAGCTTTCAGACATACTTTCGGGCCTACTTTGGGACATAGTCTCGACGTTCATATTAAGGTTCTCTCTTCATTCAAATCCAATATCGCTTTTTTGTCGAGTTTCTTACCGCATATTATCTTGGCTTTTTGAACTAGAGTCCGTTTATCACACGCACTATCTATCAATACATAAAAAGAGAAAGATCGAGTTGTTGCATGATCTTCTCCACCTTGCTGATCTCTTTGCTAAGACGATGCGAAAATCAATCACAAAACGAAGGTAGATACACACATCTCAAACACAAATTTCTACGTCTATAAGATACAGAATTCAACAAAATTGAACATCGTGCAAAATAGTGGCACTATCCATCGGTATTTTGTGATAGGAAAAAACATGTCTCTCAACTTCTCACGCACGCTTTTATTTTTGACGGCGATCTACGGTGTACTCTTTCTATTTTCAGCGATCGCGCCGGTTTCTCGTGCTGTCTGGTTAGCAGAAATCATCCCTGCGCTAGGGATCTTAGCACTCGTCTATTGGGCTTCAACAAAACTACGCTTTAGCTCAACGGCTTATATTCTGATGTTTGTGTGGCTTAGTTTGCATACCATTGGAGCTAAATATACATTTGCAGATGTTCCGTTTGCTTGGTTCAATGAACTGATCGGATCATCTCGTAATAATTTTGATCGCGTCGCTCATTTCTCAATTGGCTTTTATGCCTACCCTATCGCTGAATATTTAATTAGAAAGCAGCTCTGTAAACCGCTAATTGCCTCATTGTTCGGGCTTTTCTCTATCATGAGTATCGCAGCAGGTTACGAAATTATTGAATGGTGGTATGCCTCAATCGCGGGTGGTGATGAGGGAATCGCTTTTCTGGGTTCACAAGGCGACATTTGGGACGCACAAAAAGACATGTTATGCGATACCCTTGGGGCAATGACGGCACTTTGCCTATTATGGTTTAGGCCAAAATCAAACATTCCTTACAGTGAAGTATGAAATGCCTCTAATTTTTGGAACTAAGGTAAATATTACCGAGAGCAAGTTTTGATTAGTGTTTATTCTGTGAGTACGGAGAACATGACTCTCCCTTTTTGCTGCTGAGAATTGATTATGAAAAATATAAATAAAACACTTGAAAAAATAGACTGCTGTCCACTTTGTCAACATGACGAATACTTTATTTCCACAAACAATGAAAAGTTTATCTGCGCACAATGTGGTTTTAAAACCGACCACTTACAAAGCGTCCAGCAAATGATTGGTGTACACACAGCGCTAATCAGTCATAAACACATTCATTGCTTGGCCAACAATGTGCATTGAGCCATGGTTTAAGCTCGAGTAATGTGTCGATAACAACGACATTAGGCGCTTGAGAAAAACCCTGTGGGTTAAGAGGTGCTAGCTGAACGGTTGGTACCTCTGCATTGATACCCGCTTCAACCCCTTTTGCTGAATCATCCACATAAATACATTCTTGCAAAAGAAATCCCATATTCATCGCACAATAACGAATCAAATCAGGTTCAGGTTTCCAGCTATTCGCATCAAAGGCTGAAAAAATGCGTCCTTCAAACAAAGGGAGCAAACCGCTCCGTTGTAAAATTGATGATATTTTTTCTTTAGGTGCATTAGAGGTGACACAGTATTCAATACCCTGCTGGCGTAAATACTCAAGTAGTTCTATCGCACCATCCATGGGTGAAAGATATTGCTGGAAGAGCTCATTAACTTTATCCCGATAAAGGTTCTCTAAAAGATCAAGATCGGCGTTAATGTTGGTATGTTCAAGTGCCTGAAACAGTATGTCCGCAATCTTCCCACCTTCAAAATGGTTACTCACTTGTGCAAAAGTAATGTGGGCTCCTAGTTGGTTCAATACATTGACTAGCGCTTCGCAGCACAAACGCTCACTATCAACTAAAGTACCTTCACAGTCGAAAATAATACATTTTATTTTTTTCTCAGTCATAAACACTTCCTTCATCCAATGCTTAATTTTAACCGCTGGGTGAATGTATAAAATGATTGAGTTAACAGAATGAAACGAAGATAAGAGTTGATATGCATAACTTATAGCCACATCACTCTTTGATACTCAATGGGGCGTATTTAGCCGGCTCTGTAATAGCTTGTCGTATCGGGATACAAATTACGGATTTGGATAAAATCATCCAAATGATTAAGCAATAAATTGACTAAAGTAGGGTCAAACTGAAAACCGCATTCACGTTCAAATAAACTTACTACATTCTCAAGCGGCCACGCTTCTTTATAACAACGCTCACTTAGCAAAGCATCGAACACATCCGCTATCGCAGTAATGCGAGCAAATATATGAATGTCTGTGCCTTTTTTCTGATTAGGATAACCTTTACCATCCCAACGCTCATGGTGTTCATGCGCGACAATCGCAGCTAATTTAGTTATATCACCTTCGCTTGTATTGAGGATGTTATAACCAGCGGTAGTGTGAGTCTGCATGATTTCCCACTCATCTGGTGTTAATTTTCCAGGCTTATCCAAAATCGACTCTGGAATCGCAATTTTTCCCACATCGTGCATTGGGCTGATGATCTCGATCATTTCTACCTCGCGCTGCGTTAACCCGCACAAACGAGCTAGCAGCGCAGAGAGCCTTGCTACCCGCTTAACATGATTACCCGTTTCACCAGAGCGCGTTTCTATTGCTTCTCCGAGTAAATGAATCATTTCCCGCTGTACGGCTAATGTACGCTCTTGCAATACCACTATTTTACGGTTTTTGACGCCAAGCTCTCTTTTTTGTCTGAGGGTCACCCCTTGCATAACAATCACAACCAGCAAACAGAGAATAATAAAGCTAGCCGCGAGTAACACTTTCCAATGCTGTTCAAAATAAGAGAGAGGACGATTAAGAACCAACACATCCTGCGGCAAGGCTTTCATGTCAATCTGATGTCGCTGCATGGCTTGGTAATCAAAAACCGCTCTTGCACTACTGATTTGCATGTCAACTGCGGAGGCCAAATCTAATGATACAAATTGGTTTAACGCCATCAAGATATCTTTTCCCAGTTGCTCAGAACGATTAACATGCCCTCCAACGATACCATCACGAATATAAAACTCCCACAGTACAAAAATGGGGGCAGCGCTAGCTTGTGCTAGGCGGTAGGAAATCTCTTGATAAGTATGGTAAACACCTTGATTTATCTCTGTATTAAAGTGCGATAGCAGTACCGCATCATCAGGGGAGATCTGGAATAGCACCTTTTCTGCTTCAGCCAAAGTGATGGAGTTAATATCGATAAACTCGATACCTTTTAAAAGATCCGTAGCCAGCACTTCATCGACTTTTTTTCGGATCAATTGCGAAGTATGGCTTTGATCTGATAAATAATAGATTCTCTTGAGT
>NZ_CAWNIB010000100.1:0-6261 GCF_963874405.1 Vibrio sp. V08_P9A1T1 | reverse complement strand
CGAAACAGCTTTCCGAATTAAGAAATTTGCTTGGCGACCATAGCGTTGTGGACCCACCTGATTCCATGCCGAACTCAGAAGTGAAACACAACAGCGCCGATGGTAGTGTGGGGTCTCCCCATGTGAGAGTAGGACATCGCCAGGCTTTGAATATTGTCTAACCAGACACGCTGCGGAGCGGTAGTTCAGTTGGTTAGAATACCGGCCTGTCACGCCGGGGGTCGCGGGTTCGAGTCCCGTCCGCTCCGCCACTTATTAAGAAGCCCTGCTAGTAATAGCAGGGCTTCTTTCGTTTGAGTTTCAATGAGCTGCTTAAGTCGTTTTAAGCTATCTCTATTGCAACTAGATTCCCTGTGCTTATTCCTTGATGTCCTCTTGAGCGCTGAACTTCTTTTGGCTTATGTTCATCGAACAGAGTAGCTGCATGAAAGGCGCTACTATCTCAATCAATAGCCATATGAAAACAACGTGTAGGCATATAAAAAAGCCGACACGTTGTGTCGGCTAATCGTCTAGTGTTGTGCTTTACAGAATCTGTTTGAGCACTCTATCGGCCTTAACTCGCGTTACTTTGCGCAGTAGTTTTTGTACCGCATCAGGGTAGTTTTCTATCTTCTCTAGTTGTTTGTAGGTACAAACAAGTTGAGTATGTCGAAGGATGTTGTCGATCTCTTGCTCAAACTTAGGTGTTAAGTGGTGATAGTGATCTTGGATGAGAATGGCATTCTCGAGATCGAGCTTCCATGCTCTTGGATTTAAGTTATTACCAGTGATCAACATATAGCGCTTATCCACCCATACGCCTTTTAGATGGAAGCTATTCTCTTCATGTTTCCAGAGATGGATAGAAAGATTTCGACTGGCAATATGGGCTTCATTTACTTTGGCAAAACGGCGTAGATTAAGCTCATATAAATAAGGTAAGCCGCCGATTGTCTTGAAGGTTTGCTCTGGGGAAATATAGAAATCGTTTGCCGTTTTATCGCCAACGACAATGTGAACTTTTACACCCCGTTTCAATGCTTTCTTAACTTCTTTAGCGACACTTTTTGGAAAATTGAAATACGGAGTGCAGATAAAGACTTCATCTTTAGCATGAGCGATCAGTTGGTTAATATTGTGGTTGAGTTTATTTCGACGCTTTCCAATACCTACCAGTGGCGTCAAAGCCACTTGATCGGCTGTTGGGATCTGTGACTCAAACTCATAGTTTGCTGTTGCTAGAGAGGCTCTAAATTGCCGAATGTCAGTTTTGATATCTTTCGTCGTTGGCTTCGATGTGTTTGATAAGTCATTGACAGCAGGATGACTTATCATTTTTTGCTGAATAAATTGTACCATGCTATCGGCAAGAGATTGATTGTCGATGGTGTGATAGCGGTCGAATCGATAGCGCTCTTTGTGATGCAAATAAACGTTATTAAGGCTTGCTCCGCTATAGATCACCTGGTCGTCGACAATAAAACCTTTGAGATGTAAAACACCAAAAACTTCGCGGCCTCGCACGGGGATGCCGTATACGGGAATGGCGTGTTCGTGGTTCTGAGAGAACTCTTGATACATTGAAGCATTGCCTTCCGAAGCGGCCGCACCAATTAATCCACGTTGCGCTCTATGCCAATCAACGCAAATCGCAATATCTAAGCCAGGGTTTCTTTGCTTGGCATTATATAGCTCCGTTAAAACTTCTCTGCCTGCTTCGTCATCTTCTAAATACAGCGCTACAAGATAGATTCGTTTACTTGCCTGACGGATCGACTGGATCAGATGATTTTTAAATTCTTTTGCCGAAAATAAAACTTCAAAATGATCCGGTGATTGTGCGATGGTCGGCAATCGCTCGAATGGGTTTCTATGAGCAATCATATTGGATGATTTACCTTACTTATTTGCAAAATTGCGAACTGGGGATATTACCAAATTCAACGGTTCAATTGCTAGAAAAGCCGCGCATTCTCGTCATACTAGCCTAGGTATCTCATAGGAATGAGATCTTTACCACTGGATACATAGCGCTCAAACCGTTGCATAAGAGCTATTGGTAGTTCTTCTGTCATTATGGAGTGAAAACCATGACGAGCATAAAAGGGCTCAAGATGAGCGTATGCGAAGCAATAATCTTGATTATTGAGAATATTCTCGCTGCAATAATTGAGCAACTGCGACCCAATCCCTTTTTTTTGGTTTTCTGGCAGCACAAGCATGCCAGTCAGTAATCGATATACATCAATATTTTTAAATCTGACAACAGCAGATATCTGCCCATCGAGCGTGCCTATAACGCACAATTCATCTTTCCTAGCTTTTGCTGAAGGGTAATGTTCTTTGTACATTCGCTTGATCAAAGGAAGTTTTATCGGGGGGAGTATGTCAAATTGTAGTTGCCACATTTCTTCCTGCTTCGAATAGTTATCTGTTGTAGAATGGCGTGAGTTTAATTTATCCATAGAATGCCATGCAATTACATCCCAATGCGAGCTTAAAAAAATACCACACTTTTGGCCTAGAACAATCTTGTCAATTATTAGCTGAAGTTTTCTCTGTGCAAGATTTGGTGGAAATTTACCAGAGCGCAGAATGGCAAACTTTGCCTAAGTTGATGTTAGGAAAAGGTAGCAATGTCCTTTTTACTTGTGATTTTCAAGGAATGGTTTTAAGCAACCAACTGAAAGGGTTACAGCACACGCAGGATGATAATTACCATTATTTGCATGTTTCTGGTGGTGAGGATTGGCCTTCACTTGTTGAATGGGCAGTGAAGCAAAATATTGCAGGTCTTGAAAATTTGGCTTTGATACCTGGTTGTGCAGGTTCTGCTCCTATCCAAAATATTGGCGCTTATGGTGTAGAGTTTCAAGATGTGTGTGATTACGTTGATTATCTCTGTTTAGACTCCTTAACCGTCAAGCGCCTGAGCGCCAAACAATGTCTATTTGGTTATCGTGATTCTATTTTTAAGCACGCTTTGCACAGTAACGCGATCGTTGTAGCGGTAGGACTAAAGCTATTGAAGCAATGGCAACCCGTACTGAATTATGGACCTTTGCAAGAACTGGATAGTCACACCTGCCAAGCTATTGATATTTATACACGGGTATGCGCTACTCGCAATGCCAAATTACCCGATCCGCGGGTGCTAGGTAATGCAGGAAGCTTTTTTAAAAATCCAATTATTAGTTTAGAACATTGGCAGGCTCTTCTTGAGAGTTATCCCGATCTTGTTTCTTACCCCGTGGAAGAAGGCAGAAAAGTAGCGGCTGGGTGGTTGATTGATCAGTGTGGGCTCAAAGGGTATAGCTTAGGTGATGCTCAAGTGCATCCGAAGCAAGCTTTAGTGTTGGTAAATAAAGGTAGCGCTACAGCCTTTGATGTTATTCAACTAGCGATTAAAGTTTGCATAGCAGTTCAGGATAAATTTTCGATATCTTTAGAGCATGAAGTCCGATTTTTAGATGCGATGGGTGAAACGAACCTTGAGCATCTTGCTAAGGAATTAAAGTGAAAGAGCACAGTGTCAAACTATCATTACTTCGTCATCTGGCCAGTGGCGAGTTTTGTTCTGGTGAGTTGCTAGGAGCAGAACTTGGTATTTCTCGCGCTGCAGTCAGCAAGCATATTAAAGGGATTCAGGAGTGGGGAATTGATATTTTCCGCGTTCAAGGCAAAGGCTATCAGCTTGCTCAATCACTGAATCTACTTGATGCGACACAGATCCAAAATGCCGTGCGTAACCCTGTCGAGCTTTTCCCCATTATCGATTCAACCAACCAATACCTGTTAGAACGTGTAGATAACCTTGCTTCGGGCTGCGTTTGCTTAGCAGAGTATCAGGCTAATGGACGGGGTCGGCGTGGGCGTCAGTGGATATCGCCTTTTGGCAGCAATCTTTATGTTTCCATGTACTGGCGGCTCGACGCGGGGATGGCGGCCGCAATGGGGCTTAGCCTTGTGGTCGGGGTCGCGATTGTGGAAGCGCTAGCAAGCATCGGATTTGACGGTGTAAAGCTTAAGTGGCCGAACGATCTCTATTTTCAGGATAGAAAGCTGGCGGGCATTTTAGTCGAAATGACAGGGCAGGCTGGCGCAGCGGCACATTTAGTGATTGGGATGGGAATGAACATTTTCATGCCCGAAAATGAGCAAGCCATTGACCAGCCATGGGCAAGTTTGTCGCAGGTAGCCGACGGTCTGAAAATAGACAGGAACTTGCTCGCTATTGTCTTTATTCAATCATTAGACCAAGCGCTACGTGATTACGAGCTTTATGGGATGAAGGATTTTATACCGCGCTGGAATCGACTCGATAACTTTATTGGTCGAAAAGTTAAACTGCTTATGGGCCCCAAAGAGGTCTATGGCGTGGTGCACGGGATCAACGAATATGGAGCGGTGTTGCTAGAAACAGAGAATGGAATGGAGAGTTACATTGGTGGCGAAATATCGTTACGCAAGGCAGAGTAACCGCTTTACCAAACTATTTTCTTAGTAGTATCTCTTCCACAGTATGATTGAGGCCTTTACGCAAAACTAACTGAGCGCGCTCTTTGGTCGGTAAAATATTATGTTGCAGATTTTTACCGTTGATCGAGTGCCAGATGCTCTCAGCTTTTTCTCTCGCCTCTAGCTCAGACAGTTTTGTGTAGTGGCTAAAGTACGATCCCGTCTCCTTAAAGGCGCTGTGACGAAACTTCATAAAGCGTTCAACATACCACTTTTCAATAAGTTGACTGTCCGCATCGACATACAGTGAGAAATCTAAGAAATCAGATATAAACACTCGATGTGGATCGTGTGGATAATCCATGCCGCTTTGCAAGACGTTCAATCCTTCAATGATCAACACATCTGGCCTATCGACGACTTTCTCTTCAGTGGTGATGTCGTAAGTAAGATGTGAATAGATCGGTGCGCTTACATTTCTTTTTCCTGCTTTAACATCCGACACAAACTGTACCAGACGTTTCATATCATAAGATTCAGGAAACCCCTTTTTCCCCATAATTCCTCTCTCATTAAGAATTTTGTTGGGAAAAAGAAACCCATCTGTCGTGATCAGTTCAACTTTGGGATGATTCTCCCAGCGTGAAAGAAGCGCTTTTAACAAACGCGCCGTAGTACTTTTCCCAACGGCGACACTTCCTGCGATGCCAATGATAAAAGGAGGCGATATATCGGTATTACCGAGAAATTGATGCAAAACCGCATTTCGGCTTTGTCTGGCGGCCACGTATAAATTAAGTAAGCGAGCCAAAGGCAGATAAATCTCAGCCGTTTCTTTCATCGTTAGGTTTTCATTAATACCTTGTAGCTCTTTTAAGTCAGCCTCAGAGAGAGTCATCGGGACAGAGTTACGTAGCTCGGCCCATTGATTGCGATCAAAAGAGATATAAGGACCCATAAAATACCTAACGATGAATGACATAAAAAAGAAGAGGATGAAACATACATTAAGGTGAAAAGAATGGAAATGCCTTAAACGATAGAATTGAGTGAGAAAACGCATTTTGCTTGAAAAAGCAACGAACAGGCGAGATTTATGGAAAATTGGTTTTTTTTTAATATTTAGGCTTGCAAGGCTGAGCATCATTCAATAGAATGCGCTCCACTTATGCCGACTTAGCTCAGTAGGTAGAGCAACTGACTTGTAATCAGTAGGTCACCAGTTCGATTCCGGTAGTCGGCACCATTCTTTTTCGAAAGAATGAAGAAAAAATTTGGAGGGGTTCCCGAGTGGCCAAAGGGAGCAGACTGTAAATCTGCCGGCTCCGCCTTCGATGGTTCGAATCCGTCCCCCTCCACCATATTCTTAAGGAAATAGCTCTCAGAGTTACGTGTGCGGGCATCGTATAATGGCTATTACCTCAGCCTTCCAAGCTGATGATGCGGGTTCGATTCCCGCTGCCCGCTCCAATTTTTGAGTGCTGATATAGCTCAGTCGGTAGAGCGCACCCTTGGTAAGGGTGAGGTCCCCAGTTCAACTCTGGGTATCAGCACCAGCTCTCCAAGCAATTATCTCCTTTTGATATATACTCCTTACCAATAATTTTGGTTGCGTGGTCATCAAAGCCACCTAAATCCGTACCTAGAGGGACAACTCATGTCTAAAGCAAAATTTGAACGTACGAAACCGCACGTAAACGTTGGTACTATCGGCCACGTTGACCACGGTAAAACAACTCTAACTGCTGCTATCTGTACTACACTTGCAAAAGTGTACGGTGGTGAAGCGAAAGACTTCGCATCTATCGATAACGCTCCAGA
>NZ_CAWNIB010000099.1:0-29656 GCF_963874405.1 Vibrio sp. V08_P9A1T1 | reverse complement strand
ACACAGCCTTTTATTATAATTCAATCGGTTGCTTAATCGCCAAGTAATTTTTGAAGTAAAACACCATTTAACATTGCCCGTTTAATCATAGCAAATGCACCTATGGTTGGTTGTTTATCAATCTGCGACGCAACTATGGGTAAATTGGTGTGGAAAGTTTTGAGTGATTGATTCTCTACATTTCGTTGAATCGCGGGGAATACGATCTCTTGAGCGGCTGTAATTTGACCTGCAATTACCACTTTTTGTGGGTTAAACAAGTTGATGGTCATCGCAATGGCTTTACCGAGTTGATTACCCACTCGAATTAAGCTCTGTTTTGCTAGCTCATCACCGAGATTGGCGTGCTCACATACATCATTGATGGTAATGCTCTCTATATTCGCTAGGCTAGATTCATAGCCCTGAGCAATCAGTTTTTTAACACGAGATATAATAGCCGGGTTTGCGGCTACCGTTTCTAAACAGCCGAAATTTCCGCATTGACACTGTTCGCCGAGTGGGTCGATTTGGATATGACCAATTTCACCTACGTTACGGTTATAGCCTAGGAATACTTGACCATTGACGATAATGCCAGCCCCAGTTCCTCGGTGAACGCTGACTAGGATAGAGTCTTGACAGTCTTTGCTGGCACCAAAATAATGTTCGGCAAGCGCCATACCGCGCACGTCGTTGCCAACAAAACATTCAACATGAAAATTATCACGAATGATGTCACCTAAAGCGAGTGCATCAATAGCAATATTGGGCATGTATTCTACGACACCCGTTTCTGGGTTGACTAAGCCGGGTAGGGCAATACCAATGGCAATGAACTGTTCGATTCGCTCTTGCTGTTGTTTGATAAAGGTATTGAGGTGGAAAAGGAGCCCCTCAATTAATTGTGTTTGGTGAGAATAGTGAAACTCGTGATAGTCCGACGCGAGTTCTTTGCCCCCTAAATTATACAGGCTGAGCTGAATGTAATCTCGGCCTAAACGTACGGCGACAGAGTGAAAAGGGGCGACTTCGGTTGTTAAGGAGATGGCTCTACGTCCGCCAGTAGAGGCTTGTTGTGCGACCTCTTTAATGAGGCCGCGTTCTAGAAGTTGGCGGGTTATTTTTGTAACACTTGCTGGAGCAAGTTGGCTCACATCGGCAACTTGAATACGAGATATCGGACCTTGTAGGTCGATCAATCGGTACACTGCTGCGCTGTTGAGTTGTTTGACTAAATCTACGTTACCTATTTGTCCGCCATTCATTATCAATTGTGCTCGTATTGTCCGTTAACAACCGTCGCCTGAACATTGAAGTCTCTATCAAATGCAGTGAGGTTCGCCACCATGCCTTTTTTAACTCGGCCTAGTTTGTGATCCACACCAATTGCTTTTGCCGGATACAGAGTTGCCATCCGCAGAGCTTCGTCCAATGCGATACCAACGTGCTCAACAGTGTTTTGCACTGCCTCAATCATAGTGAGTGCTGAGCCGCCCAGTGTGCCGTTTTCATCAACACACTTACCATCACGGTAATATACTTTCTTACCGACAAAAATAAAGTAATCCATGTTAGCGCCTGCAGGAGCTGTGGCATCGGTCACTAATACAAGCTTTTCGCCTTTGATTTTGTGAGCAATTCTGATGTTAGCATAATCAACATGAAAGCCATCAGCAATAATGCCAGCATAAACTTCTGGGGTGTCATAAATTGCACCAACGACACCGGGTTCACGTCCAACCATCGGCGTCATGGCATTAAATAAGTGTGTGGCAAAGGTGATGCCTGATTCAAAGCTTTTACGTGCTTCAGTATAAGTTGCGTTAGTGTGACCAATCGATACTACAATGCCAGCTTTCACCAGACGTTCAATGTGTTCTGGATTGTTGTGCTCTGGCGCCAATGTCACTTTAGCAATCACATCGCTATTTTCACACATAGTGGCGATCATGTTGTCATCTGAAGGGCGGATGAAATCCACACTGTGAATGCCCTTTTTCATCACATTAAGATATGGCCCTTCAAGGTGTAAACCCAGTGATTGGTTTTTATATTGAGAGTGATATTCACGTGCGGCAGAAATCGCTTTGCGCATGTCTTCGTCTGAAGAGGTGATTAACGTTGGCAAAAAGCTTGTGCATCCTGATTTTAGGTTGGCTTTATGCATGATCTGCATCGTAGTCGCCGTTACTTCATCATTCAGCATCACACCGCCACAACCATTCAATTGCAGGTCGATAAAGCCTGGGCTTAGGTTTGCACCATTTAAATCTTGTGTCGCTATATCTTGTGGTAAATCCGCAATAGGACAGACCGCTTCAATCAACTCGTTGTTGATAATCACAGCATGGTCAACTAGCACATCACTGCCAGTGTAGATTTTACAGTTAGTTAGTGCGTACATAATCATCAAATCCTTATCTATCAATATTTTATAAATTTGGCGAGGCGACGAAATGAAAGGTGGAATGTGCCAGTACGGTGCTTTCTTTTCTTACTTCAATTAGGTCGCGAATTATCTTGCTAGCAAACAGCCAATGCTGGATGACATTAAAATTAAGTGCTCGTTTTGACTGGGTTATTTGATGGTTATAGTTTGCATTTTATACGAAAAAAGCCAGTCGGGGTTGTTTAGCTTACATGCTATTCGACGATGAAACAGGCAAATATTATCGCCTAATTTCCATTTTTTTTAATTGTAAAATAAGTTTTATGATCTCGCTAGCAAAAACCTTGGTATTTGGCAGATTGTGGTGATTATGATCACAAATGATAAGGTTTTAATTTGCGGAGCAAAATTAATATCATAAACTGAGTTTGACTAAATTGAGCGACTAAAATAAGTGGCTCAACCAAATACAAAAAATCCTAAATCCTATAGGGGGAACTTAAGGTGAATATTCTTGGATACTTTCAAAAAGTAGGCAAGGCGTTGATGGTACCAGTTGCCACATTGCCAGCTGCCGCGATACTAATGGGTATTGGTTATTGGATCGACCCAAATGGGTGGGGTTCAAACAGTGCCTTGGCTGCATTCCTGATTAAAGCAGGTGCTGCAATCATTGATAACATGTCTGTACTGTTTGCTGTTGGTGTGGCTTACGGTATGTCTAAAGATAAAGACGGTGCTGCTGCATTGTCGGGTTTTGTTGGTTTCTTAGTCGTGACGACTTTGCTTTCTCCAGGAGCCGTTGCACAGATCCAAGGTATTGATCCAAGCGCAGTTCCTGCTGCTTTTGGTAAAATCAACAACCAGTTTGTTGGTATTTTAGTAGGTATTGTTTCTGCTGAAATCTACAATCGCTTCTCTACTGTAGAATTGCATAAAGCATTAGCCTTCTTCTCTGGCAAACGCCTAGTACCTATTTTGACGTCGTTTGCCGGTATCTTTATCGCTTTCGTTCTGATGTATGTATGGCCGCATGTTTATGGTGGTCTAGTATCGTTTGGTGAATCGATTCAAGGTCTAGGTTCTGCGGGTGCAGGTATCTATGCGTTCTTTAACCGTTTGCTAATCCCTGTTGGTCTTCATCACGCACTGAACTCAGTATTCTGGTTTGACGTTGCGGGTATTAACGACATTCCTAACTTCTTAGGTGGTGCAAAATCTATCGCTGAGGGTACTGGTATCCCAGGCGTAACGGGTATGTACCAAGCAGGCTTCTTCCCTATTATGATGTTCGGTCTACCTGGTGCGGCATTGGCTATTTACCACACATCTACAGCGAAGAATAAAGAGAAAGTTGCTTCTATCATGATTGCAGCTGGTTTTGCTTCATTCTTTACCGGTGTAACTGAACCTCTAGAATTCTCGTTCATGTTCCTTGCTCCTGCACTATATGTACTGCATGCAGCATTGACGGGTCTATCAGTATTCATTGCTGCTTCAATGCAGTGGATTGCGGGTTTCGGTTTCTCTGCAGGCCTTGTGGATATGGTATTGTCATCACGTAACCCACTGGCGGTTAATTGGTACATGCTAATAGTTCAAGGTATTGTGTTCTTTGCTCTGTACTATGTGATTTTCCGTACCGTTATTTTGAAATTTGGCCTTAAAACACCAGGTCGCGAAGATGACGACAGCGATAGCAAAGTATCAGGCGCGAAAGAGTCTTCTGAGCTCGCTAAACAATACCTTAAAGCTCTAGGCGGTCACAGCAACCTATCTAACATCGATGCTTGTATCACTCGCTTACGTTTATCTGTCAATGACATGAGCATTATCGACGAGAAAACATTAAAAGCATTGGGTGCAATGGGTGTGGTGAAACTGGGTACTAATAACCTACAAGTTATCTTAGGCCCTCTTGCTGAAATCGTTGCTGGTGAGATGAAGTCTATCAATGCAAACGAAGATCTTTCTAGCGTGAAACTTCCTTAGTCTTAATCGCAACCGATGATTAGGTTATTTTAAAGCCTCTGCTTCATGCAGAGGTTTTTCTTATTCATCAAATGAGCGCTATTCAAATTTAAGGCTGCCCACAACGGTAGCTTTTGTCTATTTCTTACGCCCTTTGCCTGAAATTTTGCTTAGCCTAGCCAGACAAAAGGCAATGTCTTGAAATAATCGCAGGAAATGCCCACTTTTTATTGTGCAAGAGCGGATAATTGTGGATCATTAGCGACAAACTTTCTGTTTCTGCAAGCATTGCTGCTCTTACATACAGAAAAATCTTCTGACGATACTAAATAATTTTGAGGTGCTATAGATGAGTGAAGCTGAGGCTCGTCCATCGAATTTTATTCGCCAAATCATTGATAAAGATTTAGCGGATGGCAAACACACAAGTGTGCATACTCGTTTTCCGCCCGAGCCAAATGGTTACCTGCACATCGGTCATGCTAAATCTATCTGCTTAAACTTTGGTATTGCTCAGGACTATCAGGGACAGTGTAATTTACGTTTTGACGATACAAACCCTGAAAAAGAAGATATGGAGTACGTTGAGTCAATCAAAGCCGACGTGAAATGGCTCGGCTTCCAATGGTCTGGTGATGTTTGTTATTCGTCAGATTATTTTGACAAACTATACCAATACGCGGTTGAGTTGATCCAAAAAGGTCTGGCTTATGTTGAAGAGCTCAGTCCAGAAGAGATCCGTGAATATCGAGGTACATTGACTCAAGCAGGTAAGCCAAGTCCGTACCGCGATCGCAGCATTGAAGAAAACCTAGCGCTATTTGAGAAAATGCGCGCTGGTGGTTTCGAAGAAGGCAAAGCGTGCCTACGTGCCAAGATTGACATGGCATCATCCTTTATGGTGATGCGCGATCCTGTGCTTTACCGTGTTCGTTTCGCTGAGCATCACCAAACGGGTAATAAATGGTGCATTTATCCAATGTACGATTTTACCCACTGTATCTCGGATGCCTTGGAAGGGATCACGCACTCAATTTGTACCCTAGAGTTTCAAGATAACCGCCGTCTGTACGATTGGGTGTTGGAAAATATCACGATTGATTGTCGACCACATCAGTATGAGTTTAGCCGTTTAAACCTTGAATACACGGTAATGTCTAAGCGTAAACTAAACCAGCTGGTTACGGAAAAATTAGTGGATGGTTGGGATGACCCACGTATGCCGACGATTTCAGGTTTACGCCGCCGTGGATTCACACCAGCATCGATTCGTGAGTTTTGCAAACGCATAGGTGTGACAAAACAGGAAAATATGATCGAATTCAGTTCGTTAGAGTCTTGTATCCGTGAAGACTTAAACGAACATGCGCCTCGCGCCATGGCGGTTCTTGACCCTGTAAAAGTGGTGATAGAAAACTTTGAGGCGGGTAAAGTCGAGACGTTAACGCTGGCAAATCATCCAAACAAGCCTGAAATGGGCGAACGTGAAGTTCCATTTACTCGCGAATTGTGGATTGAACGTGAAGATTTCCGTGAAGAAGGCAACAAGAAATACAAACGTTTAGTGCTAGGCAAAGAAGTTCGCTTACGCGGCGCTTACGTAATAAAAGCAGAGCGCATTGAAAAAGATGCACAAGGCAATATTACGACAATATTCTGCACTTACGATATGGATACTCTGGGTAAAAACCCGGCAGATGGACGCAAAGTGAAAGGTGTTATTCACTGGGTATCCGCCGATAAAGCCTTGCCAGCTGAAATTCGTTTGTATGATCGCCTATTTACCGTTCCCAACCCGGCGGCAGCTGACAACTTTGCCGAAACTATTAACCCGGATTCATTGGTTAAAATTAATGGTTTTGTTGAGCCTAGTTTGGTGTCGGCACACGCGGAGCAAGGTTATCAGTTTGAGCGCATGGGTTATTTCTGTGCTGACTCGAAAGATTCTAAACCAGAAGCGTTGGTTTTTAACCGCACAGTGGGTCTACGTGACACTTGGGCAAAAATAGACGCAGAGTAAGCTTAAGTACTATTTAAAAAGGTCAGCCAATGCTGGCCTTTCTTTTTATTATGGTACTGTTTTGTCTGAGCAAGCTCACTTAACGGGGAAAAATGTGTGAGATTCCTGCGATTATCGTAGTCGTGACACATTTTTTACCTTGCGTCCTATAGTTTTGCTAGCGTTATCCGATATATTAAACAGATCATCGTATTTATTTATTCCAAGCACATAGCTGAGCCTTATATGCGTCAAATTTTTCAGCGTCTACTGTTGCCGATAGCAATGGTTGCCGTGACTCAGACTTCTATCGTTAGTGCCGAGAGCATTCGCCTGGTTGGGCCGAATGGTGAGATCCAGTCTTCTCCTCAATTTTCAGAAAATCTCACTCAAACTCGTAATCTTCAGCAGGCTAATAGCCAACCATCGACGTTTTTTGGGCCAACCTTAGACAGCGACACTTTGTGGTCTATTGCCACTCGACTACGTCCATCGAATAACGTCACTGTACAACAAACCCTGCTGGCCATTTATCGGCTAAACCCTCAGGCGTTCGAAAATCAAAATATTCACAGTTTGATTCCGGGTAGCAACTTACGTGTTCCATCATTGGCACAGGTAAATAGTGCGCCCACACAAGAAGCGGTCAATATCATGGCTGCGCATCAAGCCAAATTGAATGCTAATACGGCGCAGCCAACAGCGCCTGTTACTGCTGCTTCTACAGCTTTGCCTGAAAAAACAATTGCCTCTACTGCCGCTCAACCAGTTATTGAAAAGACGAAGAGTGAACCTGTGCTAAAAGATATTGGCACACAAGTTGCGAAATCTGATACTGAATTACTGGCGCTTGAAGAGAAAAATCATAAGTTACGTTTGATGCTGGCAGATGTTCAATCCGAAGTCGATGCACTCAAAGGAGAACTCGGTGACGAAAACCGCATTCGCTCTGAAGTTGAAAAGCTACTTGATGAAGAACGTAGAAAAGCATTAGAGGCGCAAAAGCTTGCACCAAGTGCACTTGATCAACTGCTTTCCAACTCTTGGTTGGTCGCCGCTCTCGCCCTTATTCCTGGTCTGTTAATTGGTTTACTGGTTGTGATGTTGCTTGGCCGCCGATCCAAGCCAACGGAGCAGCCTGTTGCCACTCAAGGTAATCAAGAGCCCATAACGCCGATGGCTGTTGGCAGCCTTGAAGATATTGACGATGATTTAATGCTGGATGATGACTTGTTTGGTGAGTCTGATGATAGTGAGAAGTTATTTGGTGACGACATCACACTGGATGATGAAATCGATGACAATGCTGAGCAAGAATCGGACATTTTTGCCGATTTAGACGATACAGATTTAGACTTCAACCTCGAAGGTGAAGATGGCGAAGACCCATTTGCGAGTATCGGCGATGATGGTGATCTTGCTGCGGATTTAGAAGATTTGACCGCTAGCAGTAACGGCATCAGTGTTGGTGCTGACGAAAAAGCTGTCGGTCTCGATGAGATGGCGCGAGCTTTAGACGAAGCGTTATTAGATGAAGATGACGGCGAAACAGAATTTGATTTATCCGATGATGATGATTCCATCTCTGAAGACGACATTGACGCGTTATTGGCTGGAGATGATAAAGCTGAAGATCTCGGAAGCGATACTTTAGATCAATCGCTACTTGACGATTTGTTTGCCGCCAATAGTGATGACGATCATCATGATAGTTTTGACTTTGATTCATTATTGGATGAGTCCGAAGATGATTTCAACTTGGATTCAGAAGAGCCCGAGCTAGCAAAAACCGGCGGTAACTTCGATTTAAAAGAAGCAGAGCTAGCGTCGGATAGTGAACTTGATGATCTATTCGCAACGATTGAAGCGCAATCTGACCTCACCTCAATAGAAACTGATTCCTCCACTGAAACAGCGCTGCTGGATGAATTATTAGAAGAGCAAGATGAAGATGTCCTAGCAATTGATAGTGACAGTGTCGAACTGCTCGATGAGCTACTCGGTGATGATGAAGAGAGCGAGACAGACTTATCGGAAAGCACCGACTTACTTGAAGAACTTGTGCAGCCCGATAAAGACATCGCTTCGAGCGAAGAAGATATTGATGATGTTGACTTCACTGGTGATCAAACTCTGTATGAGTTATTGGGTGAAGAAACTACGGAATCCGACATTGAAACCGAGCTGGATGAGAATAGTACAGAGCTATTGGACGAACTATTTACTGACAATGGTTCTGAATCACTTGAGTTTGAAAAGGCAGACCAAGAGCAAGAAGGTGCTGAAGATAAGGATAGTCTCGCTGAAGAAGATGGTACGGCATTATTTGAAGAGTTGCTGGAAATCGAGCAGCATGCTCAGAATATCGAAGAGGCCGAACAGCAAAATAGCGAGTTGTTGGATAATGAAAACGATAGCGTTGAAGATTCCGAGTTTAACAGCGACATCTTCATTGACGATCTGCTAAGTGCCGCTCCTGAAAAAGATCCTCTACTGGATGATGAACAGATGGGAGTGGTTGATGGCGACATTGATGAAGAATTTATCGACGACTCATTTGATTTTAACCCAGAAATTGAAGGGGCAAGTTATCCGGATCTGAAGCCGAATGAGGAGCAACCTCTAAGCAGCTCGACATCCCCGGAAAAAATAGAACCCGCACAGGTTAGCAAACCAGAAGTCAGCCCTAACGAATTTGGAGTTCCACAAGATGAAGACTGGGACATTGGTGAGCTAGAAGACGAAGAACCAAGCCAAGCTGATGTTGAGCCGCTTCAAACTAATTCAGCAGAATCATCGGCAAAGGACCATGTTGAGGAGCTCCACGATGACAAGTTAGTGGAGTTCGAAGAAGAAGATCTCCTTGCTTCCTTTAATGAGCCATCGCTAGAAGAACAGTCACAGAGCGAGCTTTCCGAAGTCCAACTGCCAGAGCAGTCAGAAGAAGACGCGCTGGCGGATGCGATAGCCGAGCCTCAAGAAGCGGCGTCAGAGCCTGTTGCTCAAGAAAGTTTTGAAGCGATTGACGAGCAATCCTTACCTGAATTCGGTGAAGAAGATGCACTTGCTTCAATTAACGAACCAGCACTAGAAACAGTTCAACAGCCGCTTTTAGAAGATGATGACGCAGACCAATTGCAGAGTGTTTCAAAACAGGAGTTCGATGAGAAAGCCTTAAAAGATTGGCTAGATGAGGAAAGTGTATCTTCTGCGCCATTCTCTTTTGATCGACCATTAGATGCTCGTACCATTGATAGTGCTGGTATGAATATTGATGCAATGTTAGAGGTAGGCGGTGAAGATTGGAACGGTTTTAATTTAACGCCAGATCAACAAGCTTCCATCCCAGATGACGTGCCTGAAGAAGAGCTTGCCGTTTGGAACGATGAGATCCAAACCGACGAGCCTCAAATTCTTGATGAAAACTGGGGAATTCAAGATGAACTCGATGATTTTGAAGCCCAAAAGAGCCAGTACATGACCATCGATGAGCTAATGGCTCAAGTTGAGGGTGAAGAGGGGATCAGCCCTGAAGATGAAGAACTCAAGTTAGATGTTGGTTTAAGTGAATTTCCGGATGTGATTGGTGACATTGGTGATATCGATGTAGACAATAACTCTGAGGCGGCGGGTAAGCTTGACCTCGCCAAAATTTACATCGAGATGAACGATGATAAAGGGGCGATAAAACTGTTAGAGGAAGCCATTGTTGATGGTAGTGATGATATCCGACGAGAAGCGAAATCCTTGATTGACAGCATTAATCGCCGAGCTTAAAAACAAACGAGGCCGTGAATATACGGCCTCGTTGTTATTGAATAGCCTTTTCTGACTTGCAGATGACCTGAACTTCACATTGAAAGTTGTCGGGGTAGATGGCTTGTCGATTAGAATTTTTTTTTGATTGCGATTATACTGCCCGACCCATTTTCAAAGAGAATCAGATGATGAGAATCGCTTTAGGTATTGAGTACAATGGTTCTCAATACTATGGTTGGCAGCGACAACGTGACGTTAAAAGTGTCCAAGAAGAATTAGAAAAAGCACTCACAGTTGTGGCGAACCATCCGGTTGAAGTATTGTGTGCGGGGCGCACCGATGCAGGGGTTCACGGCACAGGGCAGGTGATACATTTTGATACTACGGCTTGCCGAAAAATGGTCGCTTGGACAATGGGTGTCAATGCTCATTTACCAAAAGATATCGCTGTTCGTTGGGCAACTGAGGTTTCAAGCGATTTTCACGCTCGCTTTTCGGCTACAGCACGCCGTTATCGCTACATCATTTATAATCATGCTTATCGCCCTGGCATATTATCTTCAGGTGTCAGTCATTATCATGGCGATTTAGACGTTGAGAAAATGCAGCAAGCAGGGCAGCTTTTATTGGGCGAAAATGATTTCACCTCTTTTCGCGCTGTGCATTGTCAATCGAATAGTCCTTGGCGAAACGTCATGCATTTGAATGTGACTCGGCATGGCAACTATGTCGTTATCGACATTAAAGCAAATGCTTTTGTCCATCATATGGTGCGAAATATTACCGGTAGCCTCATCGTTGTCGGCCGTGGTGAGCAGCCTCCCGAATGGATAAAATGGTTGCTTGAAGCCAAAGATAGAAAACTGGCGGGTGCAACAGCCAAAGCTGAAGGATTATATTTGGTTGCTGTTGATTATCCAGAAGAATTTTCTTTACCAAAAGAGTCGCTTGGGCCGCTATTTTTAGCTGATAATTTGAACTAATAACGCGTAAAGTGTCCAAAACAGAGTCGTGACGTGTGTGGAAATGATAGCCAGAAAATAGGTACAACCAGTTTTTTGTCTACACTAAGCATTTTATATGTTTTAATCCTCACGCATAAATCCCAAATTTGTATCTTTCGCAATCACGCGAGAGAGTTAAGAGTAAAGGTCTTCCATGAGTTGGCTTGAAAAGATTTTAGAAAAAAGCAATATCGTAACTTCGCGTAAAGCATCCATCCCTGAAGGGGTTTGGACTAAATGTACTTCTTGTGAGCAAGTGTTATATCACGCTGAGCTTGAGCGTAACTTGGAAGTGTGTCCTAAATGTGATCATCACATGCGCATGAAAGCACGTCGCCGCTTAGAGACTTTTCTTGATGAACAGAATCGTGTCGAGATTGGTGACGAGTTAGAGCCGCAAGATAAACTCAAGTTTAAAGACTCAAAACGTTATAAAGAACGCCTTTCAGCCGCTCAAAAAAGCAGTGGTGAGAAAGACGCTCTTGTGGTGATGCAAGGCGAACTATTGGGTATGCCTTTGGTTGCTTGTGCTTTTGAGTTTTCTTTCATGGGTGGTTCAATGGGGTCTGTAGTTGGTGCGCGTTTCGTACGAGCTGTTGATGCCGCTATAGAAAACAACTGTGGTTTGGTCTGCTTTTCTGCCAGTGGCGGCGCGCGTATGCAAGAAGCGTTAATGTCATTGATGCAGATGGCAAAAACCAGTGCGGCGCTTGAACGTTTATCAAGCAAAGGCTTACCTTATATCTCAGTGATGACGGACCCGACCATGGGTGGCGTATCGGCAAGTTTAGCGATGCTTGGTGACATCAATATTGGTGAACCTAAAGCACTGATTGGTTTTGCAGGTCGTCGAGTTATCGAACAAACGGTACGTGAAGATCTACCTGAAGGTTTCCAACGCAGCGAATTCCTAATTGAGCATGGTGCGATTGATATGATTGTCGATCGCCGTGAAATGCGTCAACGCGTAGGTGGATTGATCGCTAAATTGACCAATCACAGCTCACCATTGGTCGTTTCTGTTGACGATTCACCGACTGAACCTGATTACGCTGTACCAGAAGCGCACGAAAAAGGGTAAAGTAGGCACTAACACACTAACTGCTTAATGGTTATAAACGTTAGATGACTCAAAACCTTATCCCACAAGCCACATCCTCTCTTGCGATGTGGCTTGATTATTTAGCGAATATTCATACCTCCGCTATCGACCTTGGCTTGGATCGTGTTCAAGCTGTGGCTCAAAAAGCGAATCTTATTAAACCTGCACCTACCGTAATTACCGTGGCTGGAACGAATGGCAAAGGCTCGACCTGTGCATTAATGGAAGCCATTTTATTGGATGCAGGTTATCGCGTGGGCGTTTATAGCTCACCTCATCTTATCCGTTATAACGAACGCGTGCGTATTAATGCGCTTGAGCTCAGCGATGAACAGCATACGCAAGCCTTCGCTTTTGTTGAAGCGCAACGGGGTGACATCAGTTTAAGCCTATTTGAGTTCGGTACATTGGCGGCGCTGCGTTTATTTCAAACGCAAGCGGTGGATGTCATTTTATTGGAAGTTGGGCTAGGTGGCCGACTTGATGCGACCAATATCGTGGATCACGATGTTTCTGTGATCACCAGCTTGGCGATTGATCACGTGGATTGGCTCGGCGATGACATCAATGTTATTGGCTATGAGAAAGCGGGGATTTATCGCGCAGGTAAACCCGCTATTTGCGGCCAGCCTAAGCCACCACCAACGGTTGCAGCGCATGCCGATGATATTGGTGCGGAGATGTACCAAGTCGGTATTCAGTTTTCCTATGAACTTGCCTCTGAAACAACGTGGAATTGGCGAAGTGGTCCATTTGAGTTATCTGATTTACCGCTCCCTCGCTTGCCCTTGCCTAATGCGGCTACGGCATTAATGGCACTCGGCTGCTCCGGTTTGGCTGTGAGTGATGTCAATATCGTCAATGGGCTTAGCAACGCAACACTTGCTGGGCGGATGCAAAAAATCAGTGATAGCCCAGAAATCATTCTTGATGTTGCACATAATCCCCATTCGGCCGAATATTTGGTGGCGCAGCTCAAACAGCGTTACGCACACAAAAAGGTCCATGTGGTGATTGGCATGCTGCATGATAAAGATGTGAAGGCCACGCTTCATCAACTGAAATCAATCGCTAACGTTTGGTATCCTGCTTCATTAAGTGGCCCTAGAGCCGCGCAAGCGAATGAACTGTGTCAGTACCTTGAGCCTGGCGTTAAACCGTTTGCTAGCCCAGTCAGCGCTTTTGAAGCCGCGATGACACAAGCCGATAGCAATGATGTCATTATCGTGGTTGGGTCGTTTCATACTGTGGGTGAAGTATTAGAGCACTGGCAGAACAAAGGAGTATAAATGGCAAGTAAGTTTCAGAGCCGCTTGGTAGGAACAATTATATTGGTGGCGATAGGGGTGATAGTGTTACCTGATGTATTGGATGGCAAAAAGACCCACTACAAAGAAGATATCGCCAGCATCCCAATTAAGCCCGAATTAGACAGCGACGTAGAGAAGTTTGAAATTCTCGACCCCGTTGAAGATCAAGTCGCGTTGCCCGATTCGCCTGTGGAAGTGATCGCACAAACTAACCAGAGCGACGCAGCAACGCAGAGCAAGCCACTCACTGTGAAAGTGAAAGAAACGGCGGAAAGAAATGATTACCAAGATAGTGCTTGGCTCATTCAGTTGATGGCATTAAAGAATGCCGAAAATGCAAAAACCGTGGTTAAAGATCTGCAAAAACGGGGTTATCAAGCTCATACTAAGCAAGAAAATGGCTTCACTCGGATCATTATTGGCCCAGATGTTTCCAAAACCAAGCTTGAGCGTCAACTCTTAGAACTGGAAAAAATTACCGGTGCAAAAGGTCAATTGCTCAAATTTAAACCACTAAACCCATAAGAAAACGTTTGCGTCGTGTTTTTTTCTGTTAAAATGCGCGCCAACTTAAGATGTAGAACTCATGAATTGGTTAGATATTGTCATTTTAAGTGTGATCGGCCTATCGGCATTGATCAGTTTAGTCCGTGGCTTTGCTAAAGAAGCGTTGTCATTAGTGATATGGTTCGGTGCATTTTTTATTGCCAGCCAATACTACGCAAAACTTGCGGTGTATTTTTCAAATATCAAAGATGACATGTTTCGTAATGGCGCGGCCATCGCAGCACTGTTTGTTGCAACACTCATTGTCGGAGCGATCATTAACTATGTGATTGCTCAATTGGTACAAAAAACGGGCCTATCTGGAACTGATCGGGTACTGGGCATTGTTTTTGGAGCATTGCGTGGTGTGTTGATTGTTTCAGCTGCCTTGTTTTTTATGGATGCGTTTACCGCATTTCCAAATTCAGAGTGGTGGAAGAGCTCGCAATTGGTACCGGAATTTAGCCGTATCATTGCGCCGTTCTTTGAACACTTACAAGCAACATCAAGTTTTCTCTCTGGCGCGATTTAGCGCCAGTTACTGTCGCAAATCGAGGATCAGGACATGTGTGGTATTGTTGGAATCGTGGGTACAACGCTGGTAAACCAGTCAATTTATGACGCGTTAACGGTATTGCAGCATCGTGGCCAAGATGCCGCTGGTATTTGTACCATAGAAAGCAATCGTTTCCGTCTGCGTAAGGCGAACGGTTTAGTGAAAGATGTCTTTGAAGCAAAACACATGCAGCGTCTTCAAGGAACGGTGGGTATTGGACATGTGCGTTATCCTACTGCGGGTAGTTCGAGTGCCTCAGAAGCTCAACCTTTCTACGTTAACTCCCCGTTCGGTATCACGCTTGCTCATAACGGCAACCTCACCAATGCCAACGAAGTACGCCAGAAGTTGTTTGAAAAAGATCGTCGCCATATCAATACCACTTCAGATTCCGAAGTGCTGCTTAACGTCTTGGCGCATGAAATTGATACAGTCAGAGGCAATGTAACCGCAGAAGATGTGTTTCGCGCTGTCGCTAATGTACATCGCACCATTCGCGGTGCTTATGCTGTTGTCGCGATGATCATTGGGCATGGGATGATCGCGTTTCGTGACCCGCATGGTATTCGTCCTATCTGTTTAGGTAAACGTGAAGTCGATGGCCGTACTGAATATATGGCCGCTTCGGAGTCGGTGGCGCTAGATGCTGTCGGCTTTGATTTTGTGCGTGACCTTGCCCCCGGGGAAGCGGTGTATGCGACCTTTGATGGCCAGCTATTTACTAAACAATGTGCCGATAATCCAACACTTAACCCATGCATTTTTGAATTTGTCTACTTCGCCCGCCCAGATTCGTTTATCGACAAAATTTCGGTTTACAGCGCGCGCGTAGAAATGGGTAAAAAGTTGGGTGAGCGCATCAAGAACGAATTTGCTGACTTAGATATTGATGTCGTGATCCCCATTCCTGAGACTTCGTGTGATATCGCATTGCAAATTGCACAAGCGATTGATATTCCATATCGCCAGGGTTTTGTCAAAAACCGCTACGTTGGCCGCACATTTATTATGCCGGGCCAGCAACAGCGTAAAAAGTCAGTGCGACGTAAACTCAATGCGATTCGTTCTGAATTTAAGGGCAAAAACGTGTTGCTAGTGGATGACTCGATAGTGCGTGGAACTACGTCAGAGCAAATTATTGAGATGGCTCGTGATTCTGGTGCAAACAAGGTGTACATGGTGTCAGCCGCGCCTGAGATCCGTTTCCCTAACGTCTATGGCATTGATATGCCAAGTGCTAACGAGTTGATTGCTCATGGTCGAGATGCCGATGAAATTGCGCAGCGAATTGGTGCCGATGCTCTGATTTTCCAAAATCTGGAAGATTTAGTGGATGCCGTCGGTATGGGTAACCGCGATATTGCAAAATTTGAAGCGTCGGTATTTAACGGCGAATATGTCACGGGCGATATTGATCAGCAGTATCTTGATTTTCTTGAATCGATGCGCAGCGACGATGCAAAAACGGTTCGAGAAATCCAGCAAGATCTCGCCAACCTGGAGATTCATAACGAAGGCGCGTAATCGAGCGCATCTCTCCAAATAGGCTGCAAAGAAAAAGGCTTCCATCTAGGAAGCCTTTTTTGTGCTCGTTAACAGGGTTTGACTAAAGGATCATTGCCGCAATCCAGCCAAACACAATCAGTGGAATATTATAATGGATGAAGGTTGGAACCACCGTTTCCCAAATATGTTCGTGTTGGCCATCCGCATTTAGGCCTGACGTTGGCCCTAAGGTGGAATCTGACGCTGGAGAGCCTGCATCGCCCAACGCAGCAGCGGTACCCACTAGCGCAATGGTCGCCATAGGCGAAAAGCCAAAGGCGAGGGCAAGGGGCACGTAAATGGTTGCGATGATTGGAATCGTTGAGAAGGATGAACCAATGCCCATAGTGACCAACAAACCGACGATCAGCATTAATAAAGCGGATAAAGCTTTATTGTCACCAATGCTTACTGATAAGGCTTCGACGAGCGACTCAACGCCACCGGTGGCTTTCATCACGGCGGCAAATCCGGCCGCTGAAATCATAATAAAGCCAATCATGGCCATCATATGTACACCTTTGGTGAACACATCGTGCGTCTCTTTCCACGCAATCACCCCACCAAAAGTGAAGACCATAAAACCAGCCAGTGCGCCGATGATCATTGAACCTGTGGACAGTTGCACGGCAAGTGCCGTGATAATACCGAGTGCGGCAATCAAAATATGCTTTTTGTTGATCGCTTTTGGTTCGGTATTAATGACAGTATGTTCCGTCTCTTGATACTGGCGAGGTTTACGATAGGTAAAGAAAATGGCGACCAGTAAGCCAAAAATCATCCCAGCGGCGGGTAGCAGCATTGCTATTGGCACTTGGCTTGCCGTTACGTTTTCAAGGCCATTATCGCGTAAATTCTTGAGTAAGATGTTATTGAGGAAAATCCCACCAAAGCCGACAGGCAAGACCATATAGGGCGTGATAAGGCCAAAAGTGAGCACGCAAGCAATCAGCCTGCGGTCAAGCTTCAGCTTGGCAAAGACGCCCAATAGCGGTGGAATTAAAATCGGAATAAAGGCGATATGGACAGGAATGATATTTTGCGATGACATGGTAACTAGAACCAGCGCGACCAGAACTGCATACTTCAAACCTGTGGTGGCCGCACCATGCTCTTTGCCATGGATACGCTTAATCACGTTTTGCGCCAGTAAGTCAGTAATACCAGATTTAGAAATCGCGACGGCAAAGGTGCCTAGCATCGCATAACTTAGTGCGATGGTTGCACCGCCGCCTAAGCCACTTTCAAATGCAGAAACAGCGTCATTTAAACTCATCCCTGCAACTAAACCACCGACGATCGCACTAAATGTCAGTGCGACGACGACATTGACCCGCATCAGCGCAAGAAGCAGCATGATGCATACAGAAATTACTACAGGATTCATATATTTCTCGGTTAGTTGTGTTTACTTGTTATTGTTTTCTGAAGGTTCAACAAGTGGCCATCCGCCAAGGGCCTTCCATTTGTTGACGATACCGCAAAAAAGTTCGGCTGTTTTTTGCGTATCGTATAGCGCTGAATGCGCTTCTCTATTGTCAAATTCCATCCCAGCGGATTTGCACGCTTTGGCCAAAACGGTTTGCCCATAGGCTAAACCACTTAGCGCAGCGGTATCAAAAGTCGCAAAAGGGTGGAAAGGGACTCGTTTTAGCTTGCAGCGTTCACTGGCTGCCATCACGAAATTTAAGTCAAAGGTAGCATTGTGCGCCACCATGATCGCGCGGCTACAGTCATTGTCGCGTTGCTCTTTTCGGACTAGCTTATAAATTTCTCTGAGTGCTTCGGCTTCGCTGACGGCACCGCGTAATGGGCTAAATGGGTCACGAATGCCATTAAACTCAAGCGCCTCTTTTTCAAGGTTGGCACCTTCAAAAGGCTCAACATGAAAGTGAATCGTCGATGCTGGGTGCAGATCACCTTGTTCATCCATACGCAACGTAATCGCGCAGATTTCTAATAGTGCATCGGTCTTTGCATTGAAACCGGCTGTTTCGACGTCGATGACGACGGGAAAATAACCGCGGAAACGCTTTTTCAGTGTCAATGCTTCATTTACTTCAGTCATGCTAGCTCTTGGTTGTGTGACAGGGCTGGCATTATTACAGATTCTTTCTACGATAAAAACCAAACACGTTAATAAATGCAGGTTTCACTATGCGTTGGATAGTGCGGTGATGTGGCTAGATTTTTGCATTAACTTAGTCAATAGAAAGCGAAGCGGCAATTTTCCGCCATCGTTGTAGTATCGCTCGGAGAATAAAATCGTTATGAATAAATGGGTTACTGCCACTATTGTGATGACCAGCATACTGACATCCTTTGCCCCTATGGCGATGGATAAGCGTTATGTGGCAACACCACAGCAGTCTACGTGGCAGATGGTGACGAATACCCCTTTAGAGTGCCGTTTGGTCCATCCGATCCCCAATTACGGTGACGCTGAATTCTCTTCACGTGCGAATAAGAAGATTAACCTCGATTTCGAACTCAAAATGCGTCGTCCAATGGGCGAAACTCGCAATGTAAGTTTAGTGTCATTACCACCGAGTTGGCGTCCGGGTGAGAGTGCAGACCGTATTACCAATTTGCAATTCTTCAAACAGTTCGATGGTTACATCGGTGGTCAAACCGCTTGGAGCCTACTCAGTGAATTGGAAAAAGGACGCTATCCAACCTTTAGCTACCAAGATTGGCAAAGCCGAGATCAGCGCATTGAAGTCGCTCTCTCGTCGGTTCTTTTTCAAGAGAAGTACAACGTGTTTAGCGATTGTGTGAGTAATTTGCTGACGTACAGTTTTGAAGATATCTCATTTACGATTCTGCATTACGACCGCGATAATGTGCAACTCAATAAAGCTTCGCAAAAACGACTTGCGCAAATTGCCGACTATATTCGCTATAACCAAGATATTGATTTGGTGTTGGTTTCTACCTATACCGACTCTGTTGATAGTCGAGGAGTGAGCCAGGATCTTTCTGAGCGTAGGGCTGAGGTATTAAGAGATTACTTTAAATCACTGGGGTTACCTGAGGATCGCATTCAAGTGCAAGGCTATGGTAAACGTAGGCCGATTGCCGACAACGCATCACCCATTGGCAAAGATAAAAACCGTCGCGTGGTTATTTCACTGGGTCGAACAATTATCTAATAACGTTAGAGTAAAAAAGCAGCCCATTTCAAAGGCTGCTTTTTGTGATGTTATCCGGGAAACCTTACGCATCTAGTTTATATAACTAGCCGATGCCGCAAAGAGGCTTATCCTTCTAAACCTGCTGATGCTTGTTTGTTTTGGATAAGTTCAATCATGTAACCATCAGGATCTTTCACAAAAGCGATATGCGTGGTACCGCCTTTTACTGGGCCTGCTTCACGGGTCACATTACCTCCAGCCGCTTTAATCGCGTCACAGGTGGTATACACATCTTCAACACCAATGGCGATGTGGCCAAAAGCATTACCTAGGTCATAGCTTGTGGTGCCCCAGTTATAGGTCAGTTCGATCACCGCCCCCTGAGATTCATCGCCATAACCCAGAAATGCCAATGTGTATTTGTATTCTGTATTTTCATTAGTACGAAGCAGTTGCATACCCATGACCTTGGTGTAAAACGCGATCGATTTTTCTAAATCGCCTACGCGTAGCATGGTGTGCAAAATACGACTATTTGACATGTTGAGCTCCTAACTTTCTGATGAAATATCTATCTCCACCCGACCACTGTGGCGATGATGTTGGCTTACGTTCACCCACTCCAATCACAGAGTTTATCTATGTTCAAAGGAATTCGTTTACTTACTGCCTACTTGCAGAGTTGAGTCTTTTGGGGATCTGGTTAAATTTTATAGGTCAGTTTTATCAGAGAATTCGCAAAGATCTTCAATGATACAACTGCCACAACGCGGCTTTCTTGCGACACAGGTGTAGCGACCATGTAAGATCAACCAGTGATGAACATCAACTTTGAATTCTTTAGGGACGACTTTGAGCAGTTTTTGTTCCACTTCATCAACGTTTTTACCCACCGCAAACTTGGTTCTATTTGAAACACGGAAAATATGCGTGTCAACGGCGATGGTTGGCCACCCGAAAGCGGTGTTCAATACCACATTGGCCGTTTTTCTGCCAACGCCGGGCAGCGATTCTAATGCTTCACGGCTTTCTGGCACTTCTCCTGCGTATTGATCCAATAAGATGCGGCAAGTTTTGATAACGTTTTCTGCTTTGGAATTGAATAAACCAATGGTTTTGATGTATTGCTTTAGCCCATCAACGCCAAGCTCAAAGATGGCTTGTGGCGTATTAGCAATAGGGTAAAGTTTGTCAGTGGCCTTATTAACGCTGACGTCAGTCGCTTGAGCGGAAAGCAGTACTGAGATCAGTAACTCAAACGGTGTGCTCCATTTCAGCTCGGTTTCTGGCTTCGGGTTATTGGCCCGTAAGCGCTCGAGGATCTCGACTCGTTTGACATTATTCATCGTTTGGAAAACTTCCTTATGATTTCGCTAAGCGTTGGTGACGCGTGCTCGTTCTATGACGGGCTTTTGCTCTTTAGGTTGGCGAGCAGCCAGATTTTTATCGATGATATTTTTAGCTGCAATCAAAAAGCCAACACCAATAAACGCTCCAGGCGGTAAGAGCGCAAGCAAGAAGCTGTTGTCAAAATGGAAGACCTCAATGCGTAAAATGGTTGCCCAATGACCCAGTAATAAATCAGCACCATCAAACAGTGTGCCATTGCCAATTACTTCACGCAGTGCGCCCAAAATGACCAGAATAGTGGTCATTCCCATGCCCATCCAAAATCCATCTTGTGCTGAAGGCAACACTGCATTTTTTGAGGCAAATGCTTCGGCGCGACCGATGATGATACAGTTGGTCACAATCAGAGGAATGAAGATCCCTAGCGATAGGTACAGGCCGTAAGCGTAGGCATTCATTAACAGTTGTACGCAAGTTACTAGTGCGGCGATGATCATCACAAACACAGGAATACGGACTTCTTTGGGGACATAATCTCGTACTAATGAGATGGTGACATTTGAACAGACGAGAACCAGCAATGTCGCAACGCCTAAACCTAGCGCATTAGTGACAGTGGAAGAAACCGCTAGTAAAGGGCACAGTCCAAGTTGTTGAACGAGCGCAGGGTTGTTGCTCCACATCCCGTTTTTAATCAGTGTCTTATGATCACTCATTGCTGGCTCCTTTACAGTCAAAAGGTTGTGCTAATAGTGCTTCTCGATGTTGATTCACAAACTGAGCGGTATTTTTCACCGCTTTGACGACGGCTCGCGGCGTAATCGTCGCTCCAGTAAACTGATCAAATTGTCCCCCATCTTTGCGCACTTTCCAAGTCTCGATATTTTGCTCAGTGACTTGCTTGCCAGTAAAGCTCAATATCCAATCAGTGACGCGTAAATCTATTTTGTCACCTAACCCCGGTGTTTCTTGATGAGACAGAACGCGAGTCCCTGTGATGGTGCCATCATGCTTGATGCCAATAATTACCTTGATCGCGCCGTTATAGCCATCAGGTGCGATGGCTTCAATAGCCAGTCCACTCGGTTCACCGTTTTGTGTGGCAATATAAGCGTGCATAGGTTGGTCTGTACCAAGTGCAGGATCAGTCACCAGTGTACAGGATTTGTACAGTTCGTTGTCGTGCAAACTGTGCGGGATCACTTGGTTTAAAATCGATTGCAGTTGAATCTGCTCTTGCTTGGTTATTTGATCTTTTGTTAGGTATTGAGTTAACGCTACAACACCTGTTGAAGCACAGGCAAAGATAGCGAGAATCAAACCGTTATTGCGAATGGCGGTTAACATAGCGCTCCTTAATGCCCGTAGGTTCGAGGTTTAGTGTAGTAATCAATCAGTGGGACACACATGTTGGCAAGTAATACAGCGAAGGCTACCCCGTCAGGGAAGCCTCCCCAACTGCGGATAATGAAAATCATCACGCCAATAAATGCGCCGTAAATTAAGCGACCTTTGACGGTTGTGGAAGCGGTGACTGGATCGGTTGCGATGAAAAAAGCGCCGAGCATAGTCGCGCCCGAGAGCAAATGAAACAAGGGTGAGGCGGTTGCTCCCGGTTCAATAAGCGCAGTGAAAGCACTTGCCATTACTAAACCACACAGCACCGCAATCGGGATATGCCAGTTGATCACACGTAGTTTGATCAATAATAAGCCGCCAGCTAAATAGGCAAGGTTAACCCATTCCCAGCCAAGCCCAGCTAACCCACTAAATTGAGGCTGGCTCATCGCTTCATGCAGAGTCTCACCATTATGTAATCCGGTTTTTACGGCGTCCAATGGGGTGGCCATAGTGACACCATCGATACCCGTTCGGATTTGTTGTAGTGATAAACCTTCTACGTTGAAGCCACTGAAAATAAGTGAAAATGCATCACTAAACGAGCTGGGATCCGGGGCTAATTCCGTTGGAGCAATCCAACTGGTCATCTGCACAGGGAAAGAGATAAGCAAAACCACATAAGCAATCATGGCGGGGTTGAATGGGTTTTGTCCTAGTCCGCCGTATAAGTGTTTTGCAATAATTATGGCAAAAATAAGGCCAATAAAGATAACCCACCAAGGGGACATCGGAGGAATGGCAATGGCCAGAAGCCAAGCCGTGACCACGGCGCTGTAATCTTTGATTGCCAACAGTGGTGAGCGCTTACGCAGTAGCATAACGGCAGATTCAAAAGCCAAAGCGATGATGATAGCGAGCATCAGTTGAATGAGAGTACCCCAACCAAAGAAGTAGCTCTGCGCGATAAGCCCCGGTAAGGCGCACAAGGCGACCCACTTCATCAGCTCTGATGTGCTGCGCTTGCTGTGTGCATGGGGGGAGCTGGCAATAAAAAAGGCCACTAATTATTCTCCTCAGAATTATGATTGTTTTTCGCTTGTGCCGTTTGCTGCTCTGCCTTGCGTGCTTTGGCGCGGGCAATGGCGGCAGCAACTGCCGCTTTTTTGGCATCCTCAGATTGAGTAGGCGCAGGTTCAAGCGTTGGCTGGGGCTCACTCGGAGCCGTTTGCTGCTCTGCCTTGCGCGCTTTTGCGCGAGCAATGGCGGCAGCGACTGCCGCTTTTTTGGCATCCTCAGGTTGAGTTGGTGCAGGTTCAAGCGTTGGCTGAGGCTCACTTGGCGCCGTTTGCTGCTCTGCCTTGCGCGCTTTGGCGCGAGCAATGGCGGCAGCGACTGCCGCTTTTTTGGCATCCTCAGGTTGAGCAGGTGCAGGTTCAAGCGTTGGCTGAGGTTCACTTGGCGCCGTTTGCTGCTCGGCTTTGCGTGCTTTCGCGCGGGCAATGGCAGCAGCGACTGCCGCTTTTTTATCATCACCAGTTTCTGCTGGTGGCGCATCAGCACTGGTTTGCTGCGCTTTTTTCTCGCGAGCTTGACGTTTGCGCTCTTCGCGCAATTTAACCATTTCAGCGTTATCTGGCTCGACTTGACCTGCTTGCAGTGCTTCGGCTTGCTTGGCTTTAGCGCGAGCAATAGCCGCAGCAACGGCGGGTTTTACGGTGCTTGGGTTGTTTTCTGTTTGTGCTTTTTGCGCTTGAACGCGAGCAATGGCCGCTGCAATCGCATCGTCGCCGCCTGTGTGTTTCATCTCTTGACGACGTTCATCGGCTGCTTTTTTGAAACGATTCTCGCGATCGGCTTTATCGCGTTCTAAACGTGCTTTTTTCTCTTCGAAACGCACTCTGGCGCGTTCAGCGGCTTCTGATTCTTGCTGGCGAGTTTTTATCTCGGCCTTGGCTTGACGATAGTATTGCACTAATGGAATTTCACTGGGGCAAACATAAGCACAAGCCCCGCACTCAATGCAATCTTTGAGGTTCAGTTCTTCACACTTATCATATTCTTCCGCTTTCGCGTGCCAGAACAGTTGCTGAGGCAATAAGGAGGCCGGGCAGGCTTCCGCGCACTGACCACAGCGAATGCAGGCCATTTCATGTTGTGAAGAGGCAATCTCTTTACGAGTGGGTGCCAGAATGCAGTTGGTGGTTTTGGTGATCGGAACTTGCGAATGAGGCAGGGTGAACCCCATCATCGGGCCGCCCATGATAAGACGCGGTAATTTTTTATCTGCCTTATAGCCAAATTGTTCGAGTAAATATTGTACGGGTGTGCCTAATAAAACCCAGACATTCCGGGGCTGTTTAAACGTATTGCCCGTTAAGGTGACTACGCGGTTAATCAGGGGTTCGCCATCCATGACGGCGCGTTTAATCGCGTAGATAGAGCCAACATTTTGTACCATCAAGCCAATATCGGCTGGAATTTTACCCGCAGGCACTTCTTGGTTGGTCAGCAATTTAATTAACTGCTTTTCACCACCTGAAGGGTATTTGGTTGGGATCACGCGGATCACGATGTCTTTATGTATTGCGGCGGCTTCTAACGCTTGAATTGCTTCAGGTTTGTTATCTTCAATACCGATGATGGTTAATTTGGGCTTAAGAATGTGCTCTACAATACTGATCCCATCGATGATCTCTGCGGCATGGTGCTGCATGAGTACATCATCGGCCGTGATGTAAGGTTCACATTCGGCGGCGTTGATGATCAAAATATCAGTGCGAGCGAGGCCTGATTGCATTTTTTTTGCAGTAGGAAAACCGGCGCCGCCCAACCCAGAGATGCCAGCTTGACGAATGATTTCAATCAATTGCTCTGGGGAGTGTTGTCGATAATCAGCCAGTGGTGCGCGCACTGCCCACTCATCTTGTTGATCAGGCGTGATGACAATACACATTTCACTTAACCCAGAAGGGTGCGCCGTGGTGCGCGGTTCAATGGCGGTAATGGTGCCAGAGGTTGAAGCGTGTACAGGCAACATGAAGGTTGAGGTGTATTGTGTTAGTGGTTGGCCTTTGAGTACTTTATCGCCAACGCTGACCAATAAATCACCGGCTCGGCCAATATGCTGTTTGAGTGGCAATACAATTTCTTGCGGTATACCGGCATGAGTCAGTGCCGTTTGATTTGATTGCTGTTTATTTTCTGGCGGGTGAATGCCTCCTGGGAAGTTCCAGAGAGTGCCAGCTTTGATTTGTTCTATTAATGACAACATACCAATCCTTAATTCACGCTTTTCTGCGCACGTGAGGCAGAGTCGGTAACATCAACAACAGGAATCGCGTTCATTTGCCACTTCCAAGTATCGGTCGTAGTTTCTACCGGGATCATTTCAATACAGTCCGTTGGGCAGGGAGCAACACACAGATCACAGCCAGTACATTCTGACTTGATCACGGTATGCAGAGCCTTAGTTCCACCAACAATGGCATCTACGGGACAAGCTTGAATGCATTTTGTACAACCGATGCACATATCTTCATGAATGAAGGCAACGGTTTTGACCTTATTATCAAGATCATGCGCAGACTCTTCAGCTTCAACGCCCATTAAGTCAGCCAATTTTTCAATGGTTGCTTGGCCGCCGGGCGGGCATTTATTGATTTTATCGCCATTGGCAATGGCTTGTGCATAAGGGCGACAGCCCGGATAGCCACATTGACCGCATTGTGTCTGCGGTAAAATCGCATCAATCTGATCGACGATAGGATCGGCTTCTACTTTAAAGCGGATAGAGGCAAAACCTAAGATAGCGCCAAACACAGCGGCCAATGCGACAAGTGCAAGAATAGCGATGAGTATTGTGCTCATATTACAACTTCACCAATCCTGTAAAACCCATGAAGGCGAGTGACATAAGACCTGCGGTTATCATAGCAATTGATGCGCCTTTGAAGGGCGTTGGTACGTCGGCTACGCCGATGCGTTCGCGCATGGAAGCAAACAGAATCAATACCAATGAGAATCCAACCGCGGCACCAAAACCATAAATAATGGATTGAATGAAGTTATGATTTTCGTTGATGTTGAGAAGCGCAACCCCAAGTACCGCACAGTTGGTGGTGATAAGAGGAAGGAAAATCCCGAGCAGGCGATATAACGTTGGGCTGGTTTTGTGTACCACCATTTCGGTGAATTGCACCACCACGGCGATCACTAAAATAAAGCTCATGGTGCGTAAGTACTCAATACCTAATGGTTTAAGAACATAGCTTTCTACTAAATACGCACACACTGACGCTAGAGTTAGCACGAAAGTCGTCGCTAACCCCATCCCTATTGCGGTTTCTAGTTTTTTTGATACGCCCATGAAAGGACATAGCCCTAGAAACTTTACCAGTACAAAGTTATTGACCAGTACAGTGCCGATTAATAACAAAAAATATTCGGTCATAGTTATATAAGTCTTAAGTTCCGATCTGGTGATTATCGTGCTTTGCTAAGCGAATAACAACCAAGGAAAGATAAGGTTTTATACCTTTGACGGAATTTTGTACGCTGCTACGCCAGTATTAGGTTGATATGGAGCGTTATAAAGCAGTGTCAGCCGGCTATTTTTTATGTGTCGAAAAATGGGCTTGACTTAAATAACACCAAGTCAGTACATACTCACTGTCAGGCCAATGGTAACCAACGCTGATTGTGCATGACGGGTTTAAAAAAGGATGAAGATCAGTGTGAATCTGAAAAATGAGTCGTTTGGCGTGTTTGTCAACATGGATCAGTTCTACCACGTGAAAATCAAGAACCTGTTCAACCCATGGATAAATGGCTTTATAAATCGATTCCTTCGCGGAAAAAATCAGCGTAATAAAGCTCGCTAATTGGGCAAAGTGATGAGCAAAAATGTGCTCTGCGGGTGTCATTACTTGCTGGCGAATATCACTGAGCCATTCATCTCGTATGAGTTGTTCAATATCAATACCAAGAGCGGCACACGCTTGAGTCTGGTGAGTGGCGGCTGCGATAGCGTAGCCATGGCAATGGGATATTGAGCCTACGATATTTTGCGGCCAAACCGCTTGATTCCCCTTGCCAATCTCTAACGTTAGCGACTGTGATTGATCCAGTTTGGTTAGGCAGTGTTTTGCACACATCCTGCCAGCTAAAAATTCACAATGGCGTTTTAGCACGGCTTGGTTTAAAGAAGAGGGCAGGGAGATCCCTTGCTCTTCAAGTTTATTTTTGTATTCAGGCAGATACTTCACTTCAAGCTGGTGGTATTGGATGAAAGATGGCCAGTTTGGAATGATGAGCATGCTTATTTTACCTATCGAGTGAGTGAACTTGTTCGATGCGTCGCCTGCGTGGTGACGTTTATCTCAGATTGAGTGAAAAATCACTCCCCCAGTCAAAAACAAAGTGTTGATGTCTAGGAGAGTGAGTCAGAGTTATTAACTAGAACTGGTAATCAGCGACTATGCCAAAGGTGCGTGGCCCGCCGACTTCGTAGAGATCACTTTTCTGGCGAATCACGTACTCTTCATCAGTGACGTTTTTCACGTAAGCGCGAATAGTCAAATCGTTGAGAGTGTAACCTGCATTCAGATTCAACACGGTGTAATCGCCAGCCGTTTTACTCTCTGTGTTGGCTAAATCGGTATAGTAATCGGAAACGTGGTTAACACGAGCACCAAAAAATAGACCAGAATCTAAGTGTTGAGTAAAGCCCGCACCTGCAGACAGTTTAGGAGCATAACTGAACTCATTGCCTGAGAGATTGGTAGAGGTACCGGTTGGTCCTTCGCTGATGTCCGTTTTAAGAAGACCGACAAACGCAAACAGGTCGAGCCCAGAATCAAACCAGTAAGAGGCTTCAACTTCCGTACCGTAAGTTTTCCCTTTCGGTATATTGGTGATATAGGTATCGAAGCGTTTTCCGCTGTCACCAGAGACCGAAGTTTGATAATTTTTGTAGTCGTTGTAGAACAGGTTAGCGGTCAGATCCAGCTTGTCATCCAGGAAGCTTGAACGAGAACTTAGCTCGTAGCTCCAGACTTTTTCTTGTTCAAAAACAAAAACTTCTTCTTTGTACTCGTTATAGCCTAATCCACCGGCATTGTAGCCTTTACGGGCCGTAAGACCGAGGGTGGAGTGATCTGAGACATCAAGTAATAGACCAATCTTAGGCAATAGGATGCCGTCATCTTCATCGGCTTTAAAATCGAGTGGTAGGGTAGCGTGATCGAAATCTCGCTTCAGTTCATCTCTTTCATAACGTGCACCTAATAATAGCTGCCAGCGATTATCCAAACGAATTCTTGAATCAAAGTAGATTGAGTTGGTTAAAACTTCATCTTTACGTTTTAATGAGTCTGTTTCGGTGTATTGATCTTTGAAGAAGCTGGCTAGGCCTAGAATCGCATTGTACTTTTCATCAAGTGATTGATATGTAAGCTTTGCTTCTGCGGTGTAGTTATCTTCATCCACATCACCATACCAATTAGTATCAGGATAAGCTTTGAACTTGGTGGTGTAGTTACGATGGGCGACTAAAATATCCGTTGTCAGTTCATCATTAATCACATAATTGACGTCTAGGTTGATATTCCAGCTTTTAGTTTCTTGGCGACGCGTGCCACTTTTGCTATGCAGTTCAAGTGTGCCCGGCTTGGTAACGAAGTTGGTGTATTGCCCCTCTTCATTACGGCTACCAACCGTTAGCTTGGCTGTTAGCTTGTCATTTCCTTGAGGTTTCCACAATAATTTACCACGGACATTATAGGATTCGAGCTCGGAAGGATCCCAAGGGTACTGATCGCCGTTAGGCAGAGAGTAATCGATAGGGGTATTGCCTTTGGTACCTTCGGCGGCAAGACGAAACGCTAAAGTATCTTCAACCAGAGGTGCCGACACGACCCCTGCGAGATGATATTTACTGTCTTCATTTTCATAACCAGCGCGAACTTTACCCTCACGGTGGAACGTTGGATCCTTAGTTTTGATCACAACTGCACCAGCAATACTATTGCGGCCTTGGTTGGTGGATTGCGGCCCTTTATAGACTTCCACTTGTTCTGTATCCCACAGTCCAGCTTTGCCAAACGCTTCTCCAGACCAAGATTCAGACACGCCGTCTACCGTGGTATTGACGCGAGGTGTTGCGCCTGTCATGAAGGTCAGAAAACCTTCGCCAGGGCCACGTCCATCGACCCCACGAATGTGTGGAATGCCCGACGGTGCATTGAGTACGTTTGGTACGCGGTCGAGCAGATCGTAGTAATCTCGGCTTTCACCATCATCCACTTCATCGGTGAATAGGGTGAGCGAACTGGTGTTTTCGGCCAGTGTTCCTCCCAATTTCTCACCTACCACAACCACAGTATCCTGCTTTTTCTGTGGCTCTTTTTTTTCGAGCTGTTCCGCGACAACATTTGCGCTAGTACTAACGCAGAGGATGCCAATCAGTGTGGCGAGTTGAGTCTTATTGATATTTCTGACTGCCTTACCATTACCGTTATTCATATCCATGGGCTTCATGACCTAAAAGTTCCTTAATAGAAAAAATGATGTTGCTGCAACCATTATCGAATCAACTGTTGCTGGTTGTAATGTTAATGATAATTGTTATTATTTGCAATATCATCAATGCAGTTTTATGCTACTTAGTTT
>NZ_CAWNIB010000098.1:0-6273 GCF_963874405.1 Vibrio sp. V08_P9A1T1 | reverse complement strand
GAAGAGTTGTTTATGATGCGTTGAGTATTTGTTGTGAAATGACCAAGCCCCATGTTTTCTAAGAATTACAGCACGAATGACAGCATGAACAACAGATAGTGACCTTGCGAAAAAGAATAGATAAATCAAGTCACTTACTTGAATAAAATTCATATTGCACTTCAATGTTATTCACTATGATCTTGCTCACAGTATGCTTCAATGGCACTGACCAATAAAGCATTATGGATACGATATTATGAGCAAATTAACCCTTCTTGATGGTGGCATGGGGCGTGAATTAAAAAGAATTGGCGCTCCTTTTTCTCAGCCACTTTGGAGCGCGCAAGCGCTGATTGAATCTCCACAACATGTTCGTTTAGCTCACCAAGGATTTATTGATAGCGGTGCCGACATTATCACGGTGAATAGCTATGCGTGTGTCCCTTTTCACTTGGGCGAGTCACTATATCAAACCGATGGTGCAAGGTTAGCGAACTTAGCCGCGCAGATTGCTGCGGAAGTAGCACAACAGTCAGAACGTCCGATTTTAGTGGCGGGTTCTATGCCACCGGCTATGGGAAGCTATCGGCCTGATCTCTTTCAAGCCGAAGTCGCACGAGCGATTTCACTCACTTTGTATCAAGCACAAGATCCTTATGTGGACGTCTGGTTAGCGGAGACGATTGCTAGTTTAGAAGAGTTGAGCATGGTTCAATCGGTGTTTGCCTCATCAACGAAGCCTTGCTATTACGCACTGACTCTGAAAGATGACTCTAATATCGCACAATTGCGTTCTGGGCAGTCAGTGTCTGAAGCCGCAGAACAAATCTATTCTGCGGGTGGGGCGGGTATTTTCTTTAACTGCTCAATACCCGAGGTGATGGCTGATGCCATTCAACAGGCGAAAACGGTGTTGGAAGGCCGAGCGCAAAAGATTGAAATCGGCGTTTATGCAAACAGTTTTACGCCGATTAAATCGGATCACGCCGCTAACGAAACCGTACAAGCCATGCGTGAGTTTAGTGCAGAAGATTATCTCGCATTTGCCAAGCAGTGGTATGCCCTCGGTGCAACCGTGATCGGCGGATGTTGCGGCATCACCCCTCGCCATATTCAAGCACTTTATGAATGGAGGCGCAGTTTTGAAAAATCTTAATTATGGATTGGCTTTTCCTGCGATTGCGTTAGTGCTTGTTTTGTTAACGGTATCTGCGCTTTATCCAGCCACCTCTCAAGCGATGGCGGCGCAAGCTATGGGCTGGGTGAGCCACTGGTTTGGCTGGTTAGTACAGATGGCAAGTTTGGCGTTAGTGGTTTTTTTACTGTGGCTGGCGTGTTCGAAATACGGCCGCATTCGTTTAGGTGAAGAAAAAACCGAATACAGCAATTTTTCTTACGGCGGGATGATTTTTACCGCTGGCGTCGGGGCGTCACTCATTTACTGGGCGATAGGTGAACCGATGTATTACTTACAATCACCACCGTTATTTGCTGAGCCTAATAGTTATCCTGCTGCGGCATGGGCCGTTACCTACTCTATTTTTCATTGGGGTATTACAGGCTGGGCGATTTACTGCTTTCCAGCGATTCCGTTTGCTTATGCATTTTATGTACAAAAAAAACGCACGTTAAAAGTTTCCAGTTTGTGTTCTTCGGTAGTGGGTGACCATCCTTTGGTGGCAAAAAGTATCGATCTATTGTCGATTTTTGGTACGTTGGCCGCGTTTGCTAGCTCTCTAGCCTTAACTGTGACCTTGGTCAGCGCCGGTGTGGCAGAGCTGTTACAGATTGAGAATAGCCTTGGCTTACAAGGCACAATTATTGTGCTTTTTGTGGCTGCGTTAGTGGTTGTGATGGGGGTTGGTTTTAATCAAGGCATCAACATGATTTCTAACTGGACAGTCAGCATGGCGGTGTTGTTTGCCCTGTTTGTATTATTGGCGACTCAACCTTCTTTCATTCTTAATAGTTTCACTGACTCACTGGGCGTGATGTTGGATAATTTCTTTAGAATGTCATTGTGGACAGACCCTGTTCAGCAAAGTGGTTTTGCACAAGGCTGGACTCAGTACTATTGGTTTTGGTATTACGCGTACTTGATTATGATGGGCCTATTCATCACGCGAATTTCTCGTGGACGAACGATTCGTGAAGTGGTTTTGTACACCATCTCGATGGGCGCTTTGGGCTGCGCATTTTTTATCTCCATTTTTGGTGGCTATGCGGTGTGGGCTCAAATGCTGGGCGGTTTACCCGTTCAGGGCTGGATGGCAGAAGGTGGCTTAACCTACGCAGTGGTTTCATTGATAAAAACCTTGCCTGGGGGAAATGGGGTGCTTGGGCTATTTCTGCTCATTCAGTTTTTATTGATGCTGACCACTATGTCCAGTGCGAGTGTTGCGACGGCGATGCTCACCACCAATGAATTGGCTTTGAATGGTGATCCCGATAATCGAGTAAAATTGCTTTGGGCCTGTGCGATTGGGCTGATCAGTTTAAGTGTATTTTTGGCTGGGGGAGGGATTGAAACCATTAAGTCGCTTTGTGTGGTCGCAGGCCTTCCTATGATGTTCATTTACGCCATCATGCTCAAAACCTTTTTACATACTTTAGGCATTTTGCCCAATCAGCATAAGCGGGAATCTGATCAAGAGCCCGTGTTAATGAAAGTCACTTAAAGCAAGCCTTAACCTTATAGCGTTTAGCAAAACAAGCCAGCACGATGAAGATGCTGGCTTGTTGTATTGAAAGAAGACCAATGACTCTCTTTGAGGTTTAAATATTATTGAGAACCATGAAATGGGTCGAAAGTGGGGTGAAGTCGATCATCACATAGCTCTCTTGTTCGTTGACGAAGAGCGTCAGCGTTTGTTGATTTAGCGGATCGAATAAAGTGTGCTCACCACAGGTTAACTGCCAATAAGTGGTCAATGCTTTAGGTAAATGCAGTTTTACGGTTTTGCCACTTGTGGCACTGAAGTTCGCTGCGATGATCAGCTTTTGTGACGGGTTAGAGCGAGCAAAGGCAAATAAGTAATCTTGTTGGTCGGAGAAGTGTTCAACATTGGCGGCGTACAGATCATGATATTCACCGGTCAGTGCGGGGCTCTGTTTGACTAAATTCAGTAATGTTGAGTAGAAATGGCGCAGCTGCTTCTCGCTCTCGTTTAATTGGCCACCATCAAATGCGCCGTTATTCATCCATTTTTGGTGTTGTGGAACACCGATATAGTCAAAAATAGAGGTGCGAGAAGGCTGGCCAAAGCCGGCATGTTCCGCTCCCGGTTCGCCCACTTCTTGCCCAAAATAAAGCAAGGTTGGTGAGCTGGATAAACAGGCTGAAATCAACATGGCTGGGCGTGCTTTATGTGCTTCCCCTGCAAATTCAGGCGAGGCAATTCTCTGCTCGTCATGGTTTTCCAAGAAATGCAGCATGTGATGCTCAATGTCGCGCAGTTGATATTCAATACGACCAATCTCTTTGGTAGAGCCGTGTCCTTTCATGATGGCTTTGAGACTATCGTAAAGGTCGACTTTGTCGTACAGATAGTCCATTTTCCCGATCTGGATGTAATCGCGGTATAAATCTGGCTGATACACCTCTGCCATTAAAAAAGCATCGGGGGTGTGTAGCCTAATTGCCGAGTTGAGATAGCTCCAAAATTCAATCGGTACCATTTCGGCCATATCATAACGAAAGCCATCCACGCCTTTATCGAGCCAATAAAGAGCGATATCCCTAAATTTACGCCATGAATCCGGGACACTTTTATCTTGCCAGAAAATGGCGTGTTCAAGGTGAGATAGGAAACGGTATTGCTGCGGAAGCTCGGCAAAATCTTTGCCTCCATCAGGTTTGATGCCGTAGTTTATTTTGACGGTTTCATACCAATCATCGATGTTCGGCTTGGCTAAACGAGATCCATTGCCTGTCCATTTTGCGGGGTGTTCGTAAAACGGGGTGGCTAAATCTGGGTGGCATTCACCGCCCAACGGTAGCAATGAGGTGGGAATAACTGGCAGTTTAAAGGAGGTGTCGGGTAGGTAATAGAAGTTATTGTCCCTGGCGTATTGCACACTGGTATCATCATTTTCACCAAAATCATTGACTCCGACAGGGTTATTGAGCCCTTGATATTGGCGCGCCACGTGGTTAGGGACAATGTCGATGATGACTTTCATGCCCGCTTGGTGTGTACGCTTAATCAAGGCTTCAAATTCGTGATTACGCTGAGCTGGGTCGTCGGCTAAATCAGGGTTTATCGAATAGTAGTCTTTAATGGCGTAAGGCGAGCCCGCTCTACCTTTGACAACACTTGGGTGATCATTCTCTATTCCCCATGCGCGGTAATCACTCACCAGTGCGTGATGTAAAACACCGGTGTACCAAATATGAGTGATCCCAAGTTGATGAATTGCATTGAGTGCATCGTCAGTGAAGTCACTTAATTTACCGACACCATTTTGTTCTTTCGTTGCCCAAGGTGTGTTGCAACGGTTTGTATTACCGAATAAGCGCGTGAAAACTTGATAGATAGTGTATTTGTTGTAAGCCATAACGTGTCAACCTAAGCGATGATGGGATGCGAGAAATAGGAGATGAGTTGCAGGCTAATAGAAGTTGATGAAGACAGAATCATCCTTGAGTAGTGATTTTGGGGCGTAGAGAGAAAGAAGGCGTAAAAGTGTGATGCGGGAATGGTTTAGTCAACAAAATCCCACCGGGCGGTGGGATTTGTAAAGAAGCATTATGCTTATGAGCGTTTTTCTTGTTTAGGGCGAGGGCTACGACGCGGTGCACTTGAGTGCTCGTTATCACGCTTTTTCAAGTGGTAATTTAAAATGGAAATAGGCACGTCTTTTTTCGGTGTGAAACCTTCAATTTCTTTACGCACAAGCAAATGTCCTAAGCGGCTTTCAATCATGCACAAGTTTTTAAAATCATCGCGTGATACGAGAGAAATTGCTTCACCGGTTGCACCAGCACGACCGGTTCGTCCAATACGGTGAATGTAGTTCTCCGCAGGATAAGGCAAGTCGTAATTCACCACTCTTTCTAAGTTATCAATATCAATACCGCGCGCGGCAACGCCCGTTGCAATCAAAAATTGCAGTTTACCTGCTTTGAAATCGGCTAATAATTTTTCACGAACTTCTTGGCTACGGCCACTGTGAAACGCCTCTGCCGCAATGCCACGCTTTTCCAGTTGGCTCGCCAGCTTTGCCGCACCGTGTTTGGTTTCGATGAAAATCATCGCCTGTTGCCATTGGTTTTCAGTAATCAAATGGCTCAGTAGTGCAGATTTTTGATCTTTATCGACAGTGATAATCCACTGCTCAATTTGATTTGGCGTGCGGTTGTAACCAGCGACATCAATTTCAATCGGATCATTAATGGCTGATTTAGCCAACTCGCGCACTGGGCGAGAAAGGGTCGCCGAAAACAGCAAGTTCTGACGGTTTAGTGGCAGGCGATCAACAATTTTATTGATGTCTTCAATGAACCCCATGTCGAGCATGCGGTCAGCTTCATCCATCACCAACACTTCAAGCTCATCAAAATGAACGGCGCGTTGGCCATACATATCAAGCAAGCGCCCCGGCGTGGCGATCAAAATATCCACCCCTTCAATCAAGCGTTGTTTTTGTTTTTGCGAATCGACACCGCCGTACATCGCAAGGCAGGTTAAGGGCAGATACTTTGCGTATTGAGTGACGTTCTCTTCCACTTGCAGAGCCAATTCGCGCGTGGGCGCTAAAATTAATGCGCGAACACGTTTGGCGCGCTGAGTTGTTCCTTGACTAAGCATCTGCAAAATGGGCAGTACAAAGCTAGCGGTTTTACCCGTGCCGGTTTGCGCTGCCGCAATGACATTTTTACCCGTCAAAATGGCTGGGATTGCCTGTTCTTGAATCGGTGTTGGGGCAGAATAGCCGACTTCGTGAACGGCTTTTAAGATTGGATCGCTCAATCCTAGGTTGGAAAATGGCATGCGGGCTCTCAGAGTTAAAAAGTCAAAACAGTTAGCAAGCGATGGCTTTCTCATAGTAAGGCGCTAGGCCCCAATACTTTGAGTGCAACTCATCGCAAATTCGGCGCATTCTAGCATGAACTCTTCAAATGCGGTGAGATACCTCAGTGTCAGCGATCGTCTCTTTATTCAGAATAGCGCCTCGTTGCCGAGTCACTAATATGAGATACCAATAAGATTGTTATCAATGAGTGCGTGGAGTTGGATTGGCATCACAGAGCTTTTAGAACAAGTGGGATCTATTTTCGATATATTAACC
>NZ_CAWNIB010000097.1:0-6344 GCF_963874405.1 Vibrio sp. V08_P9A1T1 | reverse complement strand
GAATGGTTAGAGTTCAGGGTGATCTTGCCCGTGGTGATAGCTTCTAACCCATTGACCGTTCGGATTAATGTTGATTTTCCTGAGCCTGAAGGGCCACAAACGACTAAGATTTCCCCTCGACGAACCTGAAGAGTAATGTCTTTCAAAGCGTGAAAATTATTGTACCACTTGTTTACTTTTTCAAACTCTATCGCATTCATGGTTGAATATCTTGTTGCTATTTTGTTATCACCTACCTTAGCAATATCAACGAGATAATGCACCTACGAAGCTCATATTAGCGTTAATTTGTGGGTTCCAGCTCAAGGGTGTAACTATTTTTTTACGCAGTGATGATTTTGTAAAAAAGTAGCCAATATTGCCTTTTGTTGAAAATAATGATTGAAGTTGTGGTTTTTAGTAGATAAGTTACAGGGGAGAGCCGAAAGCAAGGCTGCGTATAGATCCAACCTGTCCGTTGTTCGGTAGGCAGTAGAAAAGAATAAGGAAGAAGTAAGCAATGTTTCAGACTGATGATGTAAAAATTAAACGAGTTAAAGAGTTATTACCTCCTGTTGCGGTTCTAGAAAAGTTTCCGGCAACAGAAGTTGCTTCTTCAACCACATTTCAGGCTCGAGAAGCCATTCATAATATTCTACAAGATAAAGATGATCGCTTATTGGTGATCATTGGCCCATGTTCAATTCATGATCCTCAAGCGGCTGTTGAATATGGAAAACGTCTTAAAGTGTTACGCGATGAACTAGGTGATCGCCTTGAAATTGTCATGCGTGTCTATTTCGAAAAACCTCGTACGACCGTCGGATGGAAAGGGCTCATTAACGACCCTTATTTAAATGATACCTATAAAATTAACGATGGTTTACGCATGGCGCGTAAGTTACTGCTTGATTTGACCGATATGGGGATGCCGACAGCGAGCGAATTTTTGGATATGATCACACCGCAGTATGTGGCTGACCTTATCAGTTGGGGTGCTATTGGTGCTCGTACAACAGAATCTCAAGTTCACCGTGAACTCGCATCGGGTCTATCTTGTCCGGTTGGGTTCAAAAATGGGACAGATGGCAATATCAAAATCGCTTCTGATGCGATTCGCTCTGCCAGTGCATCGCACCATTTCTTGTCGGTCACTAAGTATGGTCATTCGGCCATCATTCAAACGGCAGGCAACCCTGATTGCCATATCATTCTACGAGGTGGTAAAGAGCCAAACTACAACGCTCAACATGTCGCGGCTATCAAGCAGGAACTAGAAATCTCCGGTTTACCACAAAAAGTGATGATTGACTTTAGCCACGCAAACAGCTCTAAACAGTACCAGCGTCAACTGGTGGTATCACAAGATGTGAGCGAGCAGATTGCATCGGGTGAACATGCTATTTTTGGTGTGATGATTGAGTCTCATCTTGTTGAAGGACGTCAGGATCTCGTGGATGGTTGTGCGGCCACTTATGGTCAATCGATTACGGATGCATGTATTGGCTGGGATGACACTGAAGTGGTATTGCGTCAGTTGGCTGATGCGGTAGAGGCGCGTCGCGCACGCTAAATATGGCGTCACTCTATAATATAAAGTATCAACAGAGCTCCCGATTTGGGGGCTTTTCTATTTAGGCTTAGACTCAGCTCTGATCGCGTCACTTTAAGCGCTATGGTTGTGAAAAGTGCTCAGATAATGCTGAACGACGATTTTTACTTGGGTCGCCGTTTTCATCGTTTTCTACCGTGCTTTCATAGCCTTGTTTGATAAAGCGTTGTAAAGGCATGACAGGTTCAATGCGCTTGAGTTGAGGGGAGTTTGTTGTCCCAGCAAGTTGGTAAATGGTCACGCCACTACCAGTGTTAATCACAATTTTATCCCCATCATATTCAAACTGAGTGCTGACTAAGCGATTATTTCGAAACACGCCATTTGAATTGAGAGTTAGAACCTCAGTGCTATAGCTGGGTGTACCGATTTCGATCCATGAACCATAGACATTTTTGGGGCTTGTATACTCTTGATAGCTCACTAAAAGTAAAGTGGCAAAACCAGCTGCGATAGTGAACAGCACTATCCAAAAAACACTTTTTAATACCCACTTTTTTTTCATAGGGTGACCTGAAGAGGCTTTATTTGCATGCGTGAAACCCTTAACTGCCATTCCCACTCCATAACGTAAGCAATCAGCGACTAGTACCGGTAAGGCTAACCAATTAAAACAAGGTTAGAGAGTGGAATATGTCGTGTGGTTTAGCAAATGTCACACTGGAAAATATGATCTTTTTTCCAAAACTAGTACTAATGGATGACAAGATGAACATTGCACCATGAATTTTGTTGACTTACCGATCAGTATAGGTCGCGTTTCACTATTTGTTTAATCCCAATTGCCACTTGTGTATTTTTACGATTTCAGATAAAACGGCTTACAAACGTGTTATTCACCATATTTTGGTGGTTTATTTTACAAGGAAGAGAAATGATCAAAGAAAACACATACTTCGATGGGGCGGTTAAATCTTTAGGTTTTGCTCACCAAAGTGGTGACAGTTCGGTGGGCGTAATGGCTCCTGGCGAATACACCTTTGGCACGGCCGCTCCTGAGCGTATGACAGTCATCAAAGGTTCGTTAACGATAAAGCGTTTAGGGGATGAACATTGGTCTACATTTAAAGCGAATGAATCTTTTGAAGTCGCTGAGAATTCGTCCTTTGATTTGAAAGTTGCCGAAGCAACAGCTTATTTGTGCGAATATTTGTAGTTGAAATAGGGCTTAAAAGCCCTATTTCTTATTGAGCTGTTAAGCCAAATTTTGCATAGATGGCTTCGATCCTTCCACTTTTTACCATTTCAGACAGAGCGTTTTGTAATGCATCCGCTTGTGGATGGCTTTTAGGCATACCGTAATAGTTGCCGATAGTGTTTGGATAGTAGTAGGTTGCTACTTGGTAGTTACTAAAATTGATTGTTTTTAATTCCACTTCTAGCGCAGGTAAATCCAATACGATAACGGTATCTATTCTCTTTGCCTCTAGCATTCTTGCTAGGTTGAAGTCATCATTAACAACCGTTCTATTTATCTCTTTGTCTTGATCAAACGCTTCGAAATAAGCGGTACCTCTTTTCACACCGACATTTAGCTCTCGTAAATCTTGATAATTGTTGATTGCTGGCCCATCACTGCGAGTGACAAAAACAATATTCCGTGTTTGCTCACTTATAGGACCGATAAAGCGAACAAATGCTTCTCTGTCTGCTGTTCGTATGACACGTGGAACAATGTCAACAGTACCATTTTCTAAAGTAGCAAGGCTGCGAGGAAATGGAATGTTTCGCCACTCGATATCGAAGCCTATATTTTTTGCTGCTTCTTCAATGATTTCCTTTAATGGGCCGCTGATTTTTTGACCATCTGGACTGATCACCATTTCTGGTGGTCGATGCCTAAAATCAGCTTTAAGGGTGTTAGCAAAAAGCGTTGAGCTGATCAGCACTGCTGCCAATGAAATGAGAATATTTCTAGTCAATACCCACATATTTCGTGCCTCTCGTCAAATTTACTACTTGAGTATAGGCAAACTTTCTGAGAACCCCAAAATGACACTTAAGATCAGCCGGATGGCTACCCTATGATTAATACTGTTCAAACAGACCTGAGTTGTAGTCTTTAATTGCTTGTTCTATCTCAGAAAATGAGTTCATTACAAACGGCCCATAATGCACTACAGGTTCATCAATGGGTTGCCCCATTAGCAACAATACTCCGCTCGTATCATTGGCTTTTAATGTTAAGAACTCACCTTTTGAGAGCAACGCTAGCTCGCCTTGCTTCAACACTTTACTGCCTAGCTGTGCATTGCTTTTGTAGGTAAATGCCATGACATTAAAGTGATTTGGAGTGGCGATCTCTAATTGGCTACCCGGTGTTGCTTGCCAGTCGGCTACACTCAATTTAACGCCCGTTTTTGTTAATGGGCCAGTTACTATCTGGTTGCCACAAGTGACATCACCCGCAAGTACTTTCAGCAGGCCAGCCTCTTGGGAGTGGTATTCGGTAATGGTTTCGGGTTGAAAGTCGTGGTATTGCGCTGGCGCCATTTTTTGGCTAGCAGGCTGATTGATCCAAATCTGAAAACCGTGCAACTGACCTTCAGTCATGATTGGCATCTCGCTATGAATAACACCTCTTCCTGCGGCCATCCATTGGGCACCACCAGAGCGTAATTCACCGACATTACCCATATGATCTTGATGTTGGAAATGCCCATTTAGCATATAAGTGAGAGTTTCGATTCCTCGGTGTGGATGAGGAGGGAATCCGCCAATATAATCGGCTTTTTGATCAGATTTAAATTCATCGAGCATTAAAAATGGTGAAAAATTAGCGTTATTAAAGCCAGCAACACGGCTAATTTTTACGCCATCTCCATCCGAAGTGGGTTGTGCGGGGATTATCTGTTTTATTTCACGTTGCGTTAGCATAATGATTCTCCTTGTCGGTATAACATCAGTCTAAGACAAGGTGCTGATAAAGAAGAGCGCTGTGTTTTGAAGGTCTTCGTCGAGAAATTCGAACATATCTTGAGGGGGGCTATAATTAGAGTAGGTTGGATCACGAGGAGGATGCCCAATGTCTATGTTGCCCAAACATGAAGATCAGAATCCGCATTATGATCCCAAAGAGGATTTTACGCTTGAGCAGATGCACCGATTTACCAAGGTGGCTAATCAAGCGCAGAAAAATCGCGATACGCTTGAACAGCTCAGTGATAAAGACGTTTCCATTGTTGAAGCAGCAAGGCGTGCGGCAATGAGGCCAGTGATTCACCCTAAACCAAATAAACCTAATACAGCACGCTACGCCGCATGGATGGTGGTGGTATGTGCAGTAGGTTTGTGGATTATGTATATGACTCGCTAGCTTTCTTTATTGGTGTCACTGTTGCTGAATGGGTTGCAGTAGATGCGTCAGTATGGTCAAGTGAAATATGTTGGTAATACTGATATTGATTTTTGCCGTTGTGTTTTGCTGCGTACATCGCTTTGTCTGCGCACCGAGTCAGCTCGGCCAAGTTATCAGCATCAGAAGGAAACAAAGCAGCGCCGATGCTGACGGTGAGGTTATTGATCATTTCTGACCCTTGATATTTATCCTCAAACAGATAACAAATCCGGTTGAGAACACCATCCAAATCCTTAACCGTTTTGATATCGTAAAGTAGTAGCACGAACTCATCTCCGGCAAATCTCGCGATGGAGTAATCGTGTTTATCGGTCTTCCGGTCTTTATTTCGGACGTTGTTTTTTAAACGATTGGCGAAATATTGCAAGACTCGATCCCCGACCTCATGTCCGTAGCTGTCATTAATGGACTTGAAATTATCAATGTCTAGAAAGACGAGTGCGGTGATGGTTTTTTTATCAGTCTGCTGGGAGAGTTTTTCACGTGCCCAAGTTTCGAAACTCCAACGATTGGCGAGCCCAGTCAGTTGGTCGGTGTAGGCAAGGTCTTCAATTCCCTCTTGATAAAGATGCTGGATATAGCAAACCGCTTTGTTGTAGTAGTAAGAGGAAATATGACACATGCAACAGAGTGCGATGAGACTGAGAAAAAACCGATCTATGGGGAGATATTGAGGAAGAATATCGGCACTGGAGAGTTGTACTGAGACGCCAATTAGCATAAAGAAACTACAGCTAAAAACTAAGCCTATTCGAAAGTCATTAATGAAGATCACCGCCGCAATAATTGGAAACAACCACAGCACATTGCCGACCATATGCTGTCCATATAGTAGTAATATGACCCCTTTTGTTAACAAGATGGCACTGAGGAATAAATCGGCATAGGAGGTGTTATCAGAGTGATGGTAGAAATAAAGGTAATTAGAGGCAATGGCGATCAAGCATAATAAATTAAAAATGCTCAGGTAATATTGCTGTTCAAGAAAATGAAGAATGCCATAAAAGGCGAAAAGTAGCACAGACACAAATGAGCATAAGGCAACGACCCTACGCTTGCGTGACGCTCGCATATTGGCCATCTCTTCTAAATGTCTACCTACCAATTCAGTCATACTCGATCTCGATGCTATCCTAAAGTATTAGATACCGAGTTAAGTCTAGAATAAATAACAGAGTTTTGCGGACGAAGTGCATGGCGTCAGTTAAAAAATACAATGACTAATCATTTGGCGTTTTCGTTAAGTCATTAGGCTATTAATAATCGGTGATCAATGCTCTTATAACTTATTGTATTATCAGCATGTTTTGTCGATTATTTTAACGTTGTTCAAATAAGCCATTATTTAAGCCATTATTTTTTTATAAAAAAATGAATATAAGCAAATGTGGATAT
>NZ_CAWNIB010000096.1:0-6366 GCF_963874405.1 Vibrio sp. V08_P9A1T1 | reverse complement strand
GTTCCAGTCTTTAGACTAATGGTAGAACCGGGCGGGGAATTCATAATCATATTTTCAATGGATTTAGAATCATCAATACCATCATTGGGTATTGCTGCATTTACATATGCTGTAGATAAAATAATAATTAAGATATAAAAAAGGCTTCTAATCATAATAGTAATCTCCAATTGTAAGAATGGAAATTATAATTTTATTGTAGATTTTATAACAGGCCGGATGTTTAATTCCACTCTAACTTACTAGAATATTCTAATTTTCTAGTAAGTTAGAGTGGAATTATCTGAAATGACATGCTTTTCTTGTTTAAAGTTGCCGTTTTTGATGTAAGCTGCTTCAAGCGGTTTGGAAAGCTACAACATCACTAAACTTGCTGTGCCCAAGAAGGCAAAGAAGCCGACAACATCCGTTACTGTGGTTAAGATGACAGAGCCCGCTAATGCTGGGTCAAGCTTAAACTTATCAAGCGTGATCGGGATGAGTACCCCAAACAGCGCGGCGGTAATGATATTTACAACAATGGCCAGTGAAATGGTGGCGCCAATCATCGCTGACTGGAACCAGAGCCCTGCCAAGGCACCAATGATCAACGCCCATAACAAACCGTTAATGGAACCAATACCAATTTCATTTTTGAGCAACGCAAAACGGTTACCCGGTGTAATTTGGTTCAATGCCATGGCACGTACCATCAAGGTTAAGGTTTGACTTCCCGCAATACCGCCCATCGAGGCAACAATTGGCATCAATACCGCTAACGCGACAACTTGCGAGATGACCGTTTCAAACATACCTATAGTGACCGAAGCGAGGATGGCGGTCAGCAGGTTGATCCCGAGCCAAAGGCCTCGCTTTTTGGAACTTTTAATGATGGGTGCAAATAAGTCATCTCCTTCATCCATACCCGTACCGGCCATTAAGCGCGATTCGTAAATCTCTCGTTGTGTACTCAGGGCAAATTGCCAGTCAATTTCACCCACTAAGATTTCATGGTTATCAATGATGGCGACAGTCGGCAATTGGGAATGTTCTAACGCTTCTACTGCTTCAGAAAGTGACTGGTGAGCATTCAGCGTAAAGAGATCATCTTGCTTGATGTTTTTCAGTAAAGTTTTGCTTTCAGCAAGCAAAATTTCTGTATAACTCACGATACCTTGGAATTTTTTTGCTTTGTTGATCAAATAGATATGTTGTGGAGAGTCATAATGATATTTCTCCAATAGTATCTTGGCTTTGTCGACACTGATGCTGAAAGGCAAGGTATACACTTTACGGTTTGCCCAGTGGCCAACTTCAGTATCTTCATAGGCATTGGCTTGATCATACAATTCAAGCTCGTCGCGACTAATTAAGCGCAGCGCTTCACTGATGATTTCATCAGGCAGAGAATCGGCCCATTCGAGCAGAGACAAGTTATCGAGTTTGGCGAGAGTCAGTTTTAGTTCTATTTCTGACAGTGCGTTGATGATAGAAAAACGTACTTCAGCACGCATCTCTGTCAGTACATCAATGTGTAGCTCTAAGGGTAGGCTACGCCACAGACGTACCCGCTGCTCGACAGGAAAAGCTTCTAAGATGATTGCGATCGAGCTTTCATCAAGCCCACTTTCCACGTACTCGCCGAGTAAGTCGATTTGTTGCTGCTCATCGGCTTTTGAAATCGTTTCAATATGCAGTGAAAGGTCTTGATATTCGTTCAACGTTTTACTCCGATAGGAAGTTGTTTCTTCTCGATTTTTTTCACGGCTTTTTCTGGAGTTTTGTTTAATACAATTACAGGGCGAACAATAAAGAGGTTGTTTGGATAGAGCACTGTATTGCCATCAACATTCTCTAATACGACATTGAGTAGGTTCATGTCGACGATTTTACCTTCAACAAAATTTGCGCCATCCACCACTCGCACCCATAAACCGATGCGACAGTGGTTTTGTACAAATAAAACCAGAAATGAGGTGACGTTGCTCAGCAAAGACCAACCTGCAAACAAACCGACGCCAAGCAACGCAAAAAGTGATGAGCCAACAACCAATAACCCACGCAGTTCCACGCCCCACATCATTAGCAGAGTCAACACTAACACCAAGAAGAGTAAGGTCTTCACCAGCCAACGTGCTCGTTTAAGCCGATGAATATCGACTTTGCCTATGACCATATTCTCAAACCATCGCACGGTGTAGCTGGCTGTTTTAGGATAAATAAGCAACGCCATGATCGTGATGATCCATTGATAATTTTTTTGAAATAAGTCTAAGTATTCCATGACGAATCAGAAAAAGGAGATTTGGTTCAAAATAACCGAAATTCAGTCAATTACAACCTCTAATCTGGCTGAGGTTGATAATTGGAATTGGGTTGAGAAAAAAGTAACCAATTTGCTTTAGTCGGTCGAATAAAAACTAGAGAGGATCATCGGGTTCTAGACTAGACAATAGCGTCGATGCTTCTATTTCTGGTGTTTTCATCATCATCGATAACCGCTGTAAAGTGGAGAGAATGAGAGTTTGTTCCCATGCGTTTAACGCCTGAAATTGTTCAATAAAGCTATCTTTTAGCAGTGTGGGTGCTTTGAGTAATAATTCATCTCCTGTTGGGGTCAACAACGCATGAACTTTACGTTTATCTTGTTGATCTCGCTCTCGAATGATCAGTGCGCGCTTTTCTAAGCGATCCAAAATGCTGGTCGCTGTAGCTTGGCTCATATTCGTATGATCGGAGAGTTGCTTTATGGTCATATCGGCCGAGTTTTGGATCGCACGCATTAACAATAGTTGGGGGCTAGTGAGGCCAAAATCTTTGTTTATTTTTTTGGAATGGAGATCTGTCGCACGAATAATTTGGCGTATAGCGACCAGTACTTCTTCATGAATATCCAATACTTTCCTCCTTGAAAATAAGCAGAGCCACCCTTTTGATATGGGTGGCTCCATATTCTTACTTCGCTGCTTCTTTGGCGGTTTTTATCCACGAATCGAATTCAGATTGGTGAGCTTTTATCCAACCATTGGCATGAGCTTCAATATCTTTGGCAGAGTTTTTACCTTTACTCATGATCATGTTTTGCGCACTGATATCATTAATATTCAACTTCATGATTTCAAAAAGTTTTGCTGCGGCTGGGTTTTCTAGAGCGAATTTTTTATTGGCGACAATCAGCATACTGTTCATCTCAAAGCCGAAGTTCTTTCCGTTGGGTAGGGTTGTATCGATATTTTTGCGCTCACCAGGTAGGGCAGAGAAAGGGACTTCAAGCCAGGTGACATCTTTACCAGGGACCAAAACCCCACTCACCCAATAAGGTGTCCAAGTGTAATAAAGGATAGGGTCGCCTTTTTTGTAGCGTGAAATTGTATCGGCAATGATAGCGGCATAGTTACCCTGGTTGTGAGTAACGGTCGGTCGTAAACCGTAGGCGGTTAAGTGCTCCTCAATCACCATCTCACAACCCCAGCCGGGTGTGCAGCCAGTTAAGTCTGCTTTACCATCGCCATTTGCATCAAACAGCTTGGCGATTTTAGGGTCTTTTAGCTGAGCAATATTAGTAATACCGTACTTATCTGCCGTTTTTTTATCAATCAAGTAGCCTTGCGCTGCTCCTGATATATATTGGCCTTTTCGATAGAACTTAGCGTCGCCGCCCGCCATCGAGTATTTGTCGGCGTGTAAAGGAAACCACCCAACGGCGAGATAGGTTGCATCGCCTTCGGCAATCGAAGTATAAGCCACGTTGTAGTCGACCTCTTTGGTCGGTTTGACATGGTACCCCAGCGCTTCCATCGCTTTGTTCACGATGAGAGTTTGAAATGTTTCTTCAGCTACTGTCGATTGCACGGGTTGTACACGGATACCTTCGCCGGGAAGTTTATTAGCCCAAGCGCTGATGGGTAATGCCGCCAATGCGATTAAACTGGTTGAGATTAACGTCTTCCATGCGTAATTCATTTCTGTTCTCCTAGATTGTTGGCACTCTGATGAGTCAGTTTTTGCTTCAGTAAATAAAAGGGTGAGATAGGGCCAGTTTGATACCAGCGTACTTTTTGATCGCGATTTTCTGTACCGATATGCTGAGTTAGGCGATCAAGTAAGATGGCGAGAATGACAATGCCAAGTCCCCCCACGGCAGCGAGTCCCATATCAAGTCGGCCAATACCACGCAAAACCATTTGCCCCAAGCCACCGACAGCAATCATGGAGGCAATCACAACCATCGACAGCGATAGCATCAGTGTTTGATTGACACCGGCCATAATGGTCGGCATGGCTAGTGGTAACTGAATACGGTAGAGCATCTGTTTTGGGCTTGCGCCGAATGCATGGCCTGCTTCGATAAGCTCTTCGGGAACTTGTTGAATACCTAAGATGGTTAAACGGACAATTGGTGGCAGGGCGAAAATAATGGTTACCACCACGCCAGGTACGTTGCCAATTCCGAACAGCATCACGATCGGGACTAAATACACAAATGCGGGCGTGGTTTGCATCGCATCCAAAACGGGGCGGATGAATTTTGCAGCCGTTTGATTTCTGGCCAGCCAAATCCCAAGTGGCAAGCCAATCAATAGGCAAAAGAATACCGAGGTCATGACCAAGGCGAGGGTGACCATTGCTTGTGACCACGCTCCGATTAATCCAATCGTAATCAGTGAGGCTAATGAAGCGATACCCATTTTAGGTCCAGCAAGTTGCCATGTGATCAAAAATAAAATCAACAACATCACAGGCGCTGGCGTTGAAACTAACGTGGTTTCAAATGAACTTAAAATAAAATCAACAGGTACTCTGACAGCTTGAAATAATGGCCTACCGTGTTCCACTAACCAACCCAGCCCGGTTTCAACCCAGTGATCAAAGGGGATAATTGCATCTTGAAATGGGTGCAGCCAATCGAAAGGCGCGGGAGCGTCGGTTGCGCCATTTAACCAATCACCTGCTGTAGTTGGAGACGCAGTAGTCGCTGACCAAGGATCGCTGCTGACAGGCGTTTGCGCGGTAGACGCCCATGGGTCAAGCGCCTCTGTGGATTGAATGTTGGTTTCCGTTGTCATAATTATTCCCTATCCAAAGTCTGCAATAAGCGTGATTTGGTGATCACGCCGTAATAATTTCCCTGCTGATCGACAACAGGCACGGCGTAGGGGACTTCAGCAACTTGGCTGATTAATTCACTAACAGACAGCTCCGGATCAACCGTCACAATGTCAGGCAGTAATGCCGCGCTAAGTGATGTTTGTTGCTTGAGAGCTTGTTTCAGAGAGTCGAGCGACACAATGCCAGAGTATTTATTCGTACGGTCAACTACAATTCCGTAGTCTCGGTCATGATCCATCAGTAACTGCATTGCTGCAGCCGGGCCATCATTGTCGTGTTTTTTAAAAACGGCCGCGGGTTTTTTACGGGCAATGTCTTTAGCTGAAAAAACACTGGCAACATTAACGCCACGAAAGAATGAACTGACGTAATCGTTAGCAGGATGATGCAATATTTCATCGGGCGTGCCCGTTTGTACGACGATGCCATCTTGCATGATGGCGATACGGTCACCAATTCTCATTGCTTCATCAAGGTCATGAGAAATAAAAACGATGGTTCGCTTATCATCATTTTGCAGGCGGATTAGTTCATCTTGCATTTCGGTGCGGATTAACGGGTCGAGTGCGGAAAATGCTTCGTCCATTAACAAAATGTCAGGGTCGTTGGCGAGTGCACGGGCCAAACCAACGCGTTGTTTCATCCCACCCGATAACTCATCAGGGAATGACTCACAGTAGGCGTCTAAGCCAACCCGAGCGAGCGCTTCTTTTGCACTTTTATTACGTTCATGAGCCACTACTCCTGATAGTTCCAATCCAAAGGCAGCGTTTTCAAGAACGGTCATATGTGGCATGAGTGCGAAGTTCTGAAATACCATTGAGATATTTTTACGTCTTACATCGCGCAGCTCTTGCTCTGAAATATGAGCAATATCCTTACCCTTCAGTAAAACACTTCCTTGGGTTGGCTCAATCAGGCGGTTCAACAATCGAACTAAAGTGGACTTGCCCGAACCGGACAAACCCATAATGACAAAAATCTCCCCTTCATTGATTGAAAGAGACACATCCTTGACCCCAACAGTGAGCCCGGTTTGCTCGAAAATTTGGTCCTTATCCAACCCTTTTTCTAACAGCGGGAAAGCTTGTTGCGGAGTCTCTCCAAATACCTTGTAGAGGTTCTTAACTTCTAACACGGGTGACATGATTTACATCCTTTGTTCTTCATGGCTATTTAATGTTTAGCCGTAAATATGTATAGTACACTAAACATTAATTTGACGGTTTTCAAGTTTTAACCCAGTTGTCATTAGCTATTTTGTCATTAACTTACTGA
>NZ_CAWNIB010000095.1:0-6429 GCF_963874405.1 Vibrio sp. V08_P9A1T1 | reverse complement strand
AGCGTAATGAAACGGAAATTCCCTTGCTTTGGATAGGACGAGAGCACATGGCGCTCATGCATTTTATAAGACCGCAGCGATTGTTATCATCAATATTAGCGTTGAGCTCCTTGGTGTGCGGCACCGCGTTTTCAGGCGCAATAGAGGATTTGGATAGTCAACGAGAGCTGTATGATCAAGCTCAGAGGTGGCTTGATGAAGATAAAGTTGATGAAGCTAAAAAAATTAGAAATAAGATCAAAAACTATCCATTGACGCCTTATCTGGATTATCGATCTCTGCTGGTCGATATTGGTAATAAACCGCCATTAGCGGTTCAGGTTTTTATCGATACACATCAAGATTTCCCGTTTTCAAACCGCATTCGAGCACCGTATTTAGATGCGTTGGCGGCGAAAGGAAAATGGGCCACCTTGCTTGATTTTCAAAAAGCGGAGCCGAATGATGAGCCTTATCGCTGTCATTACTACAATGCGTATTACCAAACAGGCCAGCGAGATATTGCGTTCAAAGGCGCACAAAAACTATGGCTCAGTGGCAGTAGCATTTCTGAGGCTTGTGATCCACTCTTCACCGCATGGAGTGAGCAAGGCGGGTTAACCGATGACTGGTTGCTTAAACGAATGTTATTGGCGTTTGATGGGCGTAATTTAACGCTAATGAAATACTTACAGAAAAAATTAGTTAAGCCAAAATCACAGGCGACAGCGCAAGCGATGATCGATCTCTACCGCTCGCCAGAAAATGTGCTGACTTTTGCTAAACAATACACCGATGGCACTTTTAATCAGCAGTCGATTCAATTTGCGTTAGAAAAGCTAGCACGCCAAGATGCAAAGCTTGCGCAAAGTGTGTACCAAACTCTTCTCGATCAGAAAATACTGGCGGATGCTTATCAGCGTCCTATTGCAGAATATATAGCCAGAATATTGCTCGATACCGAGGAGCAAGCACTCGCAAACTGGCGAGATAGTGTGATAGCGCAAAGCTCAAACAGTCTTTTGCTCGAGCAGAGGATCCGCAAGGCACTGACCGTTGGTCGTTGGGATGAAGTTAAATTCTGGACAGAGCAGCTCCCCGCTGATGAAAAAGCCAGCTTACGTTGGCAATATTGGCTTGGGCGCGCTGATATTGCGTTGGGTGATGAAGCCAAAGGATTACAACGTTTAAATGCGATGATTGGGCAACGTAATTTCTACAGTGTCGCGGCCGCTAATATGGTGAAACAGTCAGTAAATTATCCCAGTACATCGATTAAGCTTAATCCCAATTTATTGACGCCGTATAAAAAAGCCTTAGTACGGATCCAAGAGCTGATTGAACGAGATAAAATCGCTGCTGCAAAAAGTGAATGGAAATGGTTACTCGATCGTGCAGATACAAAAGAAAAAGAGATGCTAGCGGCCTACGCCGACTCCCAACGTTGGTATAGTTTAACTGTGACAGCCTCTATTTCGGCGCGGATGTGGGACAACATGCAATTGCGTTTTCCATTAGCCCATCAATGGTGGTTTAACTTCTATGGCCAAAAACACGACATTGACCCAATTATGCTGATGTCACTTGCTCGTCAAGAAAGTGGAATGGATGTTGAGGCTCAATCGCCCGTTGGCGCTCGCGGTATCATGCAGATTATGCCGAGCACGGCTAAGTATACGGCTAAAAAATATCAGCTGACCTATAACGATGAGCAAGAGTTATATGAGGTGGGCAAAAATATCGAAATAGGCAGCCATTATTTAAATGGATTATTAGAGCAATACGGCGACAATCGAATTTTTGCATTTGCTGCCTATAACGCTGGGCCAAATCGCGTCAATCAATGGCGAGAGAAAACACAAGGCAAGTTAGATGCTTACGCTTTTATTGAAGCGATTCCCTTCCGGGAAACCCGCGGGTATGTGCAAAATATTTTGATGTTTGAGACTTACTATCGAGATTTGATGGGGATTGAAGGTGAATTTCTCAACCAAGATGAGCTCAATACAAAATATTAATTCCAATACGAAGTGAAAGTTCTACAATAGCGGAACGTATCACTTTGCGAGTACATTCATGCCACACCAACCTGAGTACACTGATTGGCAGCAGCTAATGGAATTGGTTAAATCAGCCACAGAGCAAGAGCAGCACGCAATGCTACTCACCATGATGATGACCCCAGATGAGCGAGATGCGCTCGTGGCGCGTGCGAACATCTTATGTGAGCTACTTAAAGGGGAGTTATCACAGCGGCAGATTAGCCAATTGCTCGGAGTGGGAATTGCGACCATTACGCGTGGCTCAAATGAGCTCAAAAGTAAATCAGAACAAGAAAAGTCGCAATTAGCCGCTCTGCTACTCAAGGTGTCTTAGGGGTTCCTTGAGTTTGCCAACCTTTTATAAATTAGCAGGGAAATGCTCTGGGTTGATAAAAGGGATTAACGCGAGGATCAATGCTTGATGGTAGACCGAGCTGCGAGTGAGTTGGTTATGAGTGAGCAGGCTGATCGCCCCACCTTTCTGTTTGATATTTTGGCAGTCAAACAGTTTATCCATCACATCGCCTAGCTCATTTTCATGGCTTAACAGCTTCAATACTTGAGGTGGTAGCATTAAGCTGGCTGAACGCGATTCTCCTCGATGAGTGGCGGATTCAATCACCATCCACGCAAAAGTCACTGTATTCTCAATGCCCGCTTCTAACCCGACGTAATAATCTGCCGTGGGATCTTGCTCTTTCGCATTTCGTACTCGGTTAAGTGCGCCTTGATGGGTTTCTTCATCTGTCATCGGTTGATCCGCGACACCACTGGGCACATTCACCCCTTTAAATGAGAAAGTATCCTGCGGAAAGGTACTTTCAAATGCACTTTTGACTGCATTGATTTTGGCCGGGTTAAGAGAGGCAATGATCACATTTTTCATAAACAGCGTTTAACTCTTTTTGTTGTTGATACCATGAAACCAACGCATTTAATGGCATTGGTTTGGCAAAATAATAGCCTTGCATGAAATCACATTGGTAATCAGCAAGCCAATTATGCATCTCTTTACTTTCAATCCCTTCAGCTGTGACTTGCATTGATTGAGAGTGGCAAAGTTCGATCAAAGGCTTAATGATCTTGTGATTGTCAGTGGTGATGAGTGTATCTAAAAAAAGCCGATCGAACTTAATTTTTTGTACTGGATATTGCACCAATTGAGTAATGGAGGTGTAACCAGAACCGAAATCATCAATCGCCAATCCGTAGCCTAAATGCGATAGTTCGTGAAGCAGTGGAAAACCTTTTGAATTGGCAGAAAAAGTTTCTGTAATTTCAAAATCAATCAAATGGGGAGGAACTGCATTCTCCTGCGCATGTTTATGAATGTAATGAGCTAACTGTAAAGAGTTTAATTCTGCTGATGAAAGGTTAATCGATAACTGAACAGGGTGTTCAAACATCGCTTGCAGTGCATGGAACTCCTCGAAAGCTGAACGGACGACCCAGCGATCAATGTTGCCAAATAACCCGGTTTGTTCGGCTATCGGAATAAATTCTTTTGGTGAAATCGTACCGAGCAGGTTGGATTCCCAACGAAGTAAAACTTCAAATCCTGAGACTGTATTGCCAGCACGATTTAAATAAGGTTGATAGACCAAGCTAAATTCCTGATCAAAATCACCTCGGCGTAATGCTTGCTCAATGTTGGCTCTGCGCTGAACACCCTTATTGAGCTCTGGCGAGTAGTAAGCTATTTGGTTCTTCCCAGCATTTTTTGCTTGATACATGGCCGTATCAGCATTAGATAATAATTTTTCTAAGGTATAGCCATCGGTTGGGTAGGTGGCGATGCCGATACTTGCTGTGATTGGGAAGTTCCCGAGTGGTGAATTATGTTGATTTTGTAGTGGAGCCAGTAACTGGCTTGCAAATTCGCTTGCGGCTTGTTTAAACGTACTAGGGGCAGAGATAAAAATTGAGAACTCATCCCCAGAGAGTCGAGCAGCTAAACTTTTAACTTGATACTTTTCAAAGGAAAAGTTGCGCAATGAGCCAATATGCTGTGCAAAATTGACTAACAATACATCACCAATCTGATGTCCATATTTATCATTGACGTATTTGAAATTATCTAAATCAATATACAAAACCCAGATGTTATCGGTGTGTCTTGCTTTTGCTAGCACTCTTTCTACCGATTGTTGAAAGTGGTGACGATTGGCAAGTTTTGTTAAGTGGTCGTACTCGGCAAGTGCTTTTGTTTTCTTATATGTGGTATCAAGCTCCTGATACATATCGTAAAAACGAGAGGATAGCCGGCCAATTTCATCGTTACTCTTGAGAGTTTCGATATTGTCACGCTGCTTATTCTCTACTTCTTTCAATTGTTGATCTAATTGGGATATGGGCTTGATTACATGCCGGTATAATAAATACAAAAGCAGCAACACAGTCACTAGAGTCGATATTCCAAACGACAACGCTAACCGTTTTTTAATGGCATAAAGTTTGTCGTTAATTAGATACTGTGCAGGATCAAGCGTGGCATAAAGATCTGATTTTAATTCAACAGTTTGCGTTAATCCTACCTTTTTAATATCCGCTGCGTCAGTGAAAAAAATGGTACTTCGGTTATCAAATTCTATTTTCTTCATCAGTCGATTAAAGGGTTCTAGTACGACGAAAACAACAACAAAGAAAATTTTATCGCGGTTATAGCTAAGCGGTGTCGTAAGTGTTTGAGTATCTAAAACATCATACCGAACTAGAATACCTTCACCGCTGGAATTTGTCGTATAGTCAACATAAGAGGTTTTCTGTGTGCTATCGAAAGTGTCTTGTATGTGGTTGAGAATTTTTGTATCGATTTTGGCGAAGGGATCACCACTATTTTCGGCATAATAAAGAACATTTTTGCTGCCATCCAAAATCGATAACGCAATAAAATTATTCTCTTGTGATTGGAGAATCTCCAATGTTTGCTGAAAGTTATCAACCAGTTCTAACTCTCGATAAGGGTTGCGCTCATGTGCAACGTAGTGACGAATGATATCGCTTTTCGTTAGGGTGTAAGCGTAGCTATTCACCAGGTATTGGGTCTGACGAAAGTGACCCGCGAGTTTTTCCATACTCAGTTGAAGATAGCTTTCTTCTCTTTTCAGCAAAGCATCTTTCTGATTGGAGTAGATAATGTAACTAGATGCCACTGCACTGAGAAGAATAACCGGTGTTATCAGCAACAGAATTCTATTGTTGAGCTTCATGTTGTTCCAAAATACTGTTAATGATTTTTGCTCTCAAACTAATATCGGCAGGGAGCAATTCGCTATCAATAATGCCTTGCTCTAACAAAGCTGGGTTTGGAAATAATGATGCATCATTTCGGTAACTATCTGGCATTAAATTTAGGGCACTTAAGTTTGGTGTCGCAGCTTTAATATCTTTTGCATTTATTGCGGCAACTTCTGGGCTCAATAAGTGGTTTATAAACTCTTTTGCATGTTCTTTATTTTTTGAATTGCTGTTGATGGCTAAACAATCCACCCAAATATAGGGTCGGCCTTGCGGGGTGACAAAATCCCAATCATTGCTGCCAAAATACTTATTCAATGAAAATTGGTCACCGCTGTATGCGAGTGCCATATCTAAGCCATCACTGTCAGGATGGCTTCGGACGTAACTCAATATATATTCATAGGTTAAGATGTTGCGATTCACGGATAGCATCTTTTGATAAGCCTGTTTCAGTGCATTATCGTTATTTGTAATTGGCGATTGTTGTTGGGCATACAATGCTGGCAGCAGGGTTTCAACTGTATCGTGAAGCATACCCACATGGCCTTGGAGTGCTGGTGGCATGTCGATGAGATCAGCCCAGTTTTTGGGTTTGGCTGGAAATTTACTTTTTTTGTAGACGATGCCTACGGTTCCCCAAAAGTAGGGAACGGCGTGGCTACCGCACGCTTGATTCCATTTCGTATCATTATGCTTTCTATTGGGCAGAGCACTCAGATCTTCAAAGGTGTTGAGCCGAGAGTAGATAAGAGCTGATACGTTATCTAACACTACAATATCAAAAGGCAGCTGGACACTTTTGACCATCAATAGACTGCGTTCATCGTCATTATCAAAATGATATAGATTAATATCGATGCCGCTACTTTGCCGCCATTGATCAACGATTTGCGGTGATATAGTGTCTTCCCACAAATAAATATTGAGCTCTGAGCTTTGAATGTGCTCTGAAATGCCTAGCAGAAATAGCATTAAAGCCAAAGGATGGATTTTCATCATGATATAAGTAGATGAACCTTATTTATTGGAAAAGGGCATCGTTCACAATGAAAGTGTCACAGATATCTTATGACGTACGGAATATGTTCCGTGAATTCAAAGTAGGCTGACAGCCCAAAACATAGTGATTAATTATGTGTGAAATGATTAGGTATTATATGAACTATGT
>NZ_CAWNIB010000094.1:0-6438 GCF_963874405.1 Vibrio sp. V08_P9A1T1 | reverse complement strand
CTTTAAAAGCTATATTGTTGATTATCAATTTAGATATATCGTATTGTTTTTAATCGATATTGACTATTTTAAATTGTTCAATGATCACTACGGCCACTTAGAGGGTGATGAAGCATTGAAATCTGTTGCGACCAGCTTAAAAAAATTGGATTTTGGCGGTGAAAAACTGGTTGCTCGCTTTGGTGGAGAAGAGTTTTGTGTAGTTTTGGCGAGCGACATCGAAATTGATGGTCAAGCTTATGCTAAACGACTGATCGAATCGGTTGAATCGCTGCGCATTACCCACCAATTTTCCCCGGCTAAGAAGATGCTTTCAATCAGCGTTGGAGGGGTTGAAATTGATACCCCACAGTTGAATCACTATCTAGATTTCTTTCATGTGGCTGATAGAGCACTTTATGCAGCCAAAGCACAGGGAAGAGGTCGTTATCTCGTGCAAAAATTCACCTCTAATCTCCCGTTAATATTGCCTGTTCAATAATCTTTACGCAGTAAATTCTGTTTATTTTTGCAATGCTTGTTTAATTAATAAGCAGTGTAATTGCTCTATTTGATTGCCTGTATTACTGTACTAGCTAACTAGTCTATTGATATTTGTGTGAGTGGTATGACACAGTCTGATTCTCGTGAACATTTTGGTTCACGTCTTGGTTTTATTCTTGCGGCGGCGGGTGCGGCAGTTGGCCTAGGTAATATCTGGGGCTTTCCAACCCAAGCGGCAAGCAACGGCGGCGGCGCATTCTTATTGGTTTATTTGGTGATGATCATGGTCGTTGCCTTCCCTATGTTAGTGGTTGAAATGGCGATAGGCCGTTTTGGGCAAGCAAACCCTGTTGATAGCATGCGCTCATTAACGCCTCATCCACTAGGTAAAATGGTCGGTGGCTTTGTCGGTTGGATTGGTTTGAGTGTTCCGAGTGCTGTACTGGCGTTTTACAGCATCGTCGGTGGCTGGCTAATCTGCTTTTTACTCGGTGCGATGACTGAGTTATTGGGTTTTGTGGAAATCACAGTTTGGTTGAAAGGGTTTAGTGTTGAGCGTAACTTATTCGGAACCTTAGTGTTTTATATTTTGACGATTCTAATCGTGCAAGGTGGTGTTAAAGACGGGATTGAAAAATGGTCAACGCGTTTAATGCCTGCATTGTTTGTACTGTTTGGTGTGCTGTTTGTTTACATCATGATGCAAACTGGAGCGATGGAAGGTTTACAACACTATTTAGTCCCTGATTTTTCAAAGGTTTTTGACAGACATCTCTTACTGGCGGCAATGGGGCAAGGTTTCTTCTCATTAACCATTGGTGGCTGCTCGATGCTGATTTACGGCTCTTATCTGAGTAAGCAAGAAAACCTGCCGAAGATGGCACTAAATGTGACTTTAGTTGATACTGCCGTGGCTTTCATTGCTGGCCTTGTTGTGTTGCCTGCGATGTTTGTTGCGATGCATAAAGGGGTGGAAATCTATGCCGCTGACGGTTCTTTACTAAATTCAGACACGCTCGTTTTTACCGTGTTGCCATTGATGTTTGATAGCCTTGGTTGGATGGGGCAGGTGTTTGCTATCGTATTTTTCACTTTACTGACGATCGCCGCGTTAACCTCTTCTATCTCTATGCTGGAATGCCCTGTAGCCTTAGTCAGCGAGCGTTTTAATACGAAACGCGCACCAACAAGTTGGGTATTAGGCGCGTTAATTGCGCTAGTCAGTGTCGTTATTGTTTATAATTTTGGTGCGCTATTTGGCTTAGTGGCAACGGTTGCGACGCAATATTTGCAGCCGACAGCAGCGCTGATGTTCTGCCTATTTGGCGGTTGGGTATGGAGTCGTCACGCGAAGGTCAAAGAGTTAGAACAAGGTTTCCCTGAGTTCCAATTGGGTTGGTTTGGTAAAATCTGGCCTTGGTACGTGAAATTTGTCTGCCCTGTATTAGTGGCTACGGTGATTTGGGCTTCGTTCGGTTAATGAGTTACTTTCTTCATCCCACTCACGCTTAAACAGCATAAAGCCCTTTGAATAAGGGCTTTATTATTGAACTTATGTGTCTCTATTGTTTAGAGTTATCGACTATTTAGACCATCGACGGTGGCATCAAGTGTCCCGTGGTCAGAGGTTCTAAATCGCTGTCTGCGACCTCTTCAATAAAATCGCCCACGACTTGCTCAACCATCTCATCGCTTTGCGAGAAGTAGGCGAGATGGAATACGGCATCTCCTTCATTAACAAGAGGCAGAGTTTGTTGGCCAATCACAATACCCCCCTTATTGGCTCTTAATTCGACTTCGACATGACCAAGCGGTGAGTTGATATAGGCAAGCACTTGTCCTTTTTCGACCTTGTCACCAAGCGTCACCACGGTGCGCAAGATGCCATCGCTTTCGGCTCTGAGCCAACTGGTTGATTTTGCGATGATCGATGTCGGTACGGCCTTGCGACTTTTGCGCATCATACCAATGGCTTGCATGGTGCGTTTCACACCGACAATACCCGCATTGATGGCAATAGGTTCAAATTTTAGCGCTTCACCTGCTTCATAAGTTAATACTGTGATGCCTGATTTCTCTGCTTCACTTCTGAGCGAGCCATTACGCAGTGGAGAGTCGATGATCACTGGGGTTGCAAATGCTTGGGCAATACGCAAGGTTTCAGGATTAGTGAGATCGGCGCGGATTTGTGGCAAATTCGTGCGATGAATAGCACCAGTATGCAGGTCAATGATGTAATCACAACGTAAAGCGACTTGGGAAAAGAAAGTATGTGCAATGCGAGAGGCGAGGGAGCCAGTTTCACTTCCAGGGAAGCAGCGATTGAGATCGCGTCGATCAGGAAGGTAGCGAGATTTATGAATAAAGCCAAAGGCATTGACGATGGGGACAACAATCAGTGTCCCTTTTAGTTTTTGCGGGTCGATGGAGTTGATCAGTTGACGGACTATTTCAACGCCGTTCAGTTCATCACCATGGATGGCGGCATTAACCATTAAGGTTGGGCCAGTGGATATTCCATTAATGATTTCGATAGGGATAGAGAGTGGCGAGTGTGTATAAAGCTTAGCCGCTTCTAGCTCCATTGCCTTGCGCGTTCCTGGGGGAACTGAATCCCCCAGGAAATGAAATGCTGTGTTTTTCCTAACCTTTGCCACGTGTTTTTGTCCCTTTCGTTGCCGCATTTTTTTCAATAAATTCGACAATCAACCCGGCGATATCTTTACCAGTAGCGGCTTCAATACCTTCAAGACCTGGCGATGAATTGACTTCCATCACTAATGGGCCACGTTCCGATCGCAAAAGATCCACACCCGCAACATTGAGACCCATAATCTTCGCCGCATCGATAGCCGTCTTACGTTCTAGAGGGGTGATTTTTACCAAAGAGGCCGTTCCGCCGCGGTGTAGGTTAGAGCGAAACTCACCATCGGCACCTTGCCGTTTCATGGCTGCGATAACTTTGTCGCCAATAACGAAACAGCGAATATCGGCGCCACCGGCCTCTTTGATGTACTCTTGCACCATGATATTGGCTTTCAGGCCCATGAACGCTTCGATCACACTTTCTGCTGCTTTGCGTGTTTCCGCTAACACTACACCGATGCCTTGAGTTCCTTCAAGTAATTTAATTACTACCGGTGCTCCTCCGACCATGTCGAGTAAGTCTTTGACATCATCGGGTTTGCTGGCGAAACCAGTAATTGGCATACCAATGCCGCGACGAGACAATAGCTGCATTGAGCGAAGTTTATCTCTGGAACGGCTAATAGCCACAGATTCATTGACAGGATAAACCCCCATCATTTCAAATTGGCGTAATACCGCAGTACCGTAAAACGTAACGGATGCACCAATACGAGGAATGACTGCATCAAAACCCGCTAACTCTTCACCTTTAAAGTGAATTTCGGGTTTTTCAGAATTGATATTCATATAGCAACGCAGCCCATCAATCACTTTGACTTGGTGGCCACGGCTTTTACACGCTTCAATCAGACGCTTGGTTGAATACAACGAAGCATTACGTGACAGAATACCAATTTTCATTATTTGCTCTCCTCGAAAGCGATTAAAAACGATTTAGTTGGATTAACTAAAATTCGACGGTGCATTGCGGTGCGACCTAATAGCATACGAAAACCCATATTTTCGCGATTGGTTAACGTTATTTCAATGGGCCAAGTTTGGCCGCCCAAACAGACGTCTGATTGAATAACGTAACGTGACTCTTCATGGCCACCGGAATCACGGACGATTCGTTCATCAATGACTTTAGCTTCGCACACTGTGACCTTGTCATTATTGCGCTGCACAGGGTGGATCCAAAAGCGAACCCAAAGAGTCTCTTCCTTGATGAAGCTCTCTACCTTAAATGCGTGTAAGCACGACGTGCGGGCTCCGGTATCGACTTTGGCATTAATTTGCTCAATACCTAACCCTGGAAGGCTGAGAGTTTCTCGCCATCCGACAATCATTTTTTCTTTCATCGCAGTTTCAATATTTTTGGAGAATGTAAGACGCCGCTAAGGAGTAGCCGCATCCCCGATACAACTTTTAAATGGTGTTATCGCTTGAAGAGAGTGTGGTGAATAACTCTAGGAACTTCAAGGGGGCGAACTCTAGCAGTCACAAAAAATGTGCGCTAATGAAATTAATTTGCCTTATCGATAAAATTAATTGATAGAAAAAGAGGTAAGGATTGATGCCGAATTCCGCTGCCAAAGCAAGATATTCATCAACTTGCTATTACACGCTGGTTGAAGAATTCGACATCAGAGTGGGTTAAACTTTCGCTGGAATATGCTCTAGTAGGGCAACCATTTGCTCCCAGAAAAGGTCGACTGTGTCGATCTTCACTTTCTCATCCGGTGAGTGAGGGAATTTAATGGTTGGGCCAAACGAAACCATATCCATTTCTGGGTACGGTTTTTTGAAAAGACCACATTCTAGACCAGCATGGATCACCATGATATTCGGTTTATGACCGTAAATACCTTGGTACATGTCTCTGAAAATAGCCATGATCTCTGAATCGGCATCTGGTTTCCAGCCCGGATAAGCACCAGTAAAGGCAATTTCCGCATTCGCTAGCTCAGCAACGGATTTGAGCATGCTTTCAACCTGTTGGCGACCTGAATCAATCAGAGAACGAATAAGGCATAACACAGTCACAGAGTTTTCTTGCGTGGTAATCACACCGACATTCAATGAGGTTTCAACTACGCCTTCAATTTCATCGCTCATCCGGATCACACCGTTTGGACACGCGTTTAATGCGGCAATAAAACGTTGTTGATCAACAAGAGCGAAGACATTTTCTGCATTTTCTTGCGGGTTGTTGAAAGTGACAATTCCTGTTTCGACGCGTCCAAGCTCTTCTTTCACTAGCTGGGTATAGGTGCTAAATAGCTCATCCAGTTTTACCCCATTTTCGGCAGGAATGGCCACGGTGACAAACGCTTCTCGAGGAATGGCGTTACGTAGGCTACCACCGCGAAACTCGATCAAACGTAAATCAAGTTCTTGTGCGTGACTAGCAAGAAAGCGAGCCAGCAGCTTGTTAGCATTCCCACGGCCAGTATGGACGTCACACCCAGAGTGACCTCCTTTTAACCCTTTCAAAATCAATTGATGTGTTACGTAACCAGCAGGCATGGCTTGTCGTTGGATATTAAAAGTCATTGCGCCATCAATACCACCAGCACAGCCCATATATACTTCGCCCTCTTGTTCTGAATCAGTATTGAGCAGGATCTCTCCTTCTAACCAACCCGCTTCAAGGCCGAAAGCACCTGTCATACCCGCTTCTTCATCAATCGTCAGTAACACCTCAATAGGGCCGTGCTTGAGCTCTTTTGACGCGAGAACAGCCAAACATGCAGCCATACCCATGCCGTTATCGGCACCTAAAGTGGTTCCTTTGGCCGTTACCCATTCGCCATCGATATACGGTTGGATAGGGTCCTTAGCAAAGTCGTGCTGCGTGTCTTCGTTTTTTTGCGGCACCATATCAATATGAGCTTGTAGAACCACACCTTTCTTATGTTCCATGCCAGCTGTCGCTGGTTTTTTTATGAAAACGTTGCCGGTTGGATCTCGGCGTACCGCTAAACCCTGCTCTGTCGCCCACTGGATGATGTGTTGGGCTAAGGCTTCTTCATGCTTAGACGGGTGAGGAATGGAACAGATTTTATCGAAAAATTGCCATACGGGTGCCGATGACAATTTACTGATTTCAGAATAGAACTCAGACACGGAATACTCCTTTTATTCGAGCTTGCCAGATCATGAACAGGCGAAATGTTTCTTTGGTAGCGATATCGACTAGATCTGAGCATGACTTGTAGTGGTGGACAGCATACCACTCTCGACAATCAGCGAGTAGCCTCACCGCTTGAGAATTGTTTTATTGGTGTCACATTAAATCGACTGTAGCGTATAGAAGAGATGACA